>JAQWCN010000039.1 GCA_028705955.1 Eubacteriaceae bacterium | reverse complement strand
TCCCTATTTTTCCAAGTCCATTTGCATTTTTAGTTAATGATTCATCCATTGGGAATAAATCATAAGCCATTTCTTCATAAGGGTGTACATTTTTTATTTTCTTAATTAAATATTGAGCCATATGATCATCAATGATTGTTTCAATACGATCTTCCGGTACAGTTGATATTTTTTCAGTTTCACCCAAATATGGGTGAGATCCTTCAAGAGGTTTAAATGTTCCCTTTCCAACAGATCTAAAAGAACAATGACTATATTTTCCTACATATCCCGCTCCATTATCTCCTAAAACTTTCAAAATAATATCCGTATGTGATGCAGGTGAATAAATAACCAATTTAAATAAACGATCATATGGAGAGGGATCAAGTGGCTTTGACTCAATAAGTCCAATTTGACCCGCTATATAATGATTTAATCCTAATTTTGCACTATCTAAATTTGTATGAGCCGAATAAACGGAAATGTTATTTTTTATCAGATCAGAAACTAACCGTCCCTTTCCACTATCCACACAAATGGATTTTATACCATTAAAAATAAATGGATGATGTGAAATAATTAAGTTGATATTTTTTTCAATCGCTTCATAAATCACATCTTCTGTTACATCCAATGTTAATAAAATGCGTTCGGTGTTTTGATGATAGGCTCCTATTTGTAAACCAACATTATCCCATTTTTCTGCTAAATATCTTGGAGCAATTTTTTCTATGACTTCAAAAATTTGCTGGTTTTTAACCATGATTCAAAACCTCCTCGAATAACATAATCATTTCCTTTGACTGTTTTAATTGTTTTTTTGCTTTCGGAGTATTTTTATCTGATAATTGCTGAATAATTGCACGTTGTTTTTCTATTGTTGATAGGACAAAATCAAAGAAGCAGGATGTATTTTCCCGAGCTGGTCTGTAACCCAAAACATAATCATCTTTTCTTGTTATAGCCATCTCCCCTGGAATTGAAACAATAATCTGATAAAATCGCTTACCTTCTTTAACCAGCTTTTCTTTAACAATCAGTCTTCCACTTATTTCAAGTGTTTTTCTAACTAACGATACATTATTCATTGGTTGAAGAATGAGCTGTTTCGTTTGATTGATTTTTTCTAAATTATCCAAAATTATATCATGAATAAGATGTCCTCCCATTCCCGCCATAATTATCGTTTGACATTCTCCAGGATTGATAACCTCTAATCCATTACCTAATCGAGTTTCAATTTTTGATTCCAGATTACATTTTACAATTAAAGATTCCGCTTTTTTTAAAGAAAATAAACTAACATCAGAAGCAATCGCATGTTCAATTACTGTTGACTGAATAAGAAAAACAGGTAAATAACCATGATCAGTTCCCATATCTAATAAAGTACCCTTTTCTGTCACACATGATGCGATTTCTAATAACCTTGGAGATAAAATCACGTTAAATAATCCTTCAATTTTTTACTGCGACTTGGATGCCTCAATTTACGTAGTGCTTTTGCCTCAATTTGCCGAATTCTTTCCCGGGTAACATTAAACTCTTTCCCTACTTCTTCAAGTGTTCTTGCCCTTCCATCATCCAGCCCAAAACGAAGTCTTAGGACCTTTTCTTCCCTATCGGTCAAAGTATTCAAGACATCCATCAATTGTTCTTTAAGTAAGGCGTATGATGCAGCTTCTGCCGGTGCTGGTGCTTCATCATCCGGAATAAAATCTCCCAAATGACTATCCTCTTCTTCCCCAATAGGTGTTTCCAAAGAAACAGGATCTTGAGCTATCTTTTGAATCTCACGAACCTTTTCTTCTGAAAATCCCATCTCTTTACCAATTTCCGCCGGTGTTGGTTCTCTTCCAAATTCTTGAAGCAATTGTCTTGAAACTCGAATAAGCTTATTAATAGTTTCAACCATATGAACAGGAATACGAATCGTCCTTGCTTGATCAGCAATAGCACGGGTAATGGCTTGACGAATCCACCATGTCGCGTAAGTACTAAATTTAAATCCTTTTGTATAATCAAATTTTTCAACAGCTTTAATTAATCCCAAATTACCCTCTTGGATCAAATCCAAGAAAGACATTCCACGGCCAACATAACGTTTGGCAATGCTGACAACCAGCCTCAGGTTCGCTTCTGCTAATTCTTTTTTAGCCTCTTCATCTCCATTTTCCATCCTTTTTGCTAAAGTCATTTCTTCTTCAGCTGTCAAAAGAGAAACTTTTCCTATCTCTTTTAAATACAATCTTACCGGATCATTTACACTGACTCCCTCCGACAAATCAACTTCTTTAGCCGGTGGTTTTTCATCTTCCTCTATTTTTTTTAATTCGTCAATATTAACGGAATCCACATCATCAAGTTCAATTTCATCTTTAAATGATAATTTCACCCCTTCTTTTTGAAGAAAAATATAAACATTATCAATTTCTTCAGGATCCAAATCCTTTTTACCTAGTGCTTCTTCGATATCAACACTGCTTAAAAGACCTTTTTCTTTTCCCTTTTTTAACAAATTTTGAACTTCTGGTATCTGTTCAACATTGTCCTGACCATTATCATTATCACCTTTATTCTTTAATTGGTTCAAAACACTCTCTTTCGTCAATTTTTCTTTTTTTTCAGCCATTAGGTACCTCCTGAACATCGTCAACCTGTTTTTTTAAAGCCATTAATTGATTTAATAATCCAGATACTTCCGGACTAGTACTCTCTATAGTTTTCAATTTTATTTTTATTCGCCTAATTTCCGATATATTGTAAAATAATCTTAAAATTCGTTCATTTTCCTTTAAATCAATATTTTTATTCTCTGAATAATTCATCACAAGTGCCGTCAGTTTTTCCTGATCACTTTTATCAAGTTGCCCAGCAATCAAGGGTAATGAAATTTTTTGGCTATTATTCCAAAAATCTTTTATGCTTATGAAAACATTACGCAAAAAACCTTCCGAATAATAATCTTCATTACATGATAAATCCGAGATTAAAATTTTTTGACCCAATAAATCCATGATAATCGATTCTTGAGCTTGAAGATAAGCTTTAGGCACATTATTTTCCTGAGCAATCACACTTTTTAGTTCAGGAATTATATTCTGTTGCTGGTGATTCATAATCATTTGATAAATAACTTTAGCTGATACTCCTGATTCCTTTGCAACAAGTTTCGAATAAAGTTCTCTTTCGGCAGAAGAAGATGATTGCCTTATAATTTGTATTGCATGATCAATATATTTTAATTTACCATCATTCGTCTTAAGAGAAATATTTCTTTTCTCAAACATGAGTTGATACTCAATTGCTGTCATTGCATTTTTTATCTTTGTTTTATATTTTTCAATGCCATATTTACGAATAAAAGAATCTGGATCTTCTGTTGTATCCAATCGTATGACTTTAATAGACAGTGAAGATGAAGAAAGAACTTGGATAGCTCTCTGAGTTGCCTTTTCTCCTGCTGAATCTCCATCAAAACACAAAATAATTTCTTTAACATAACGTGACAGAAGTTTAGCATGGTACATAGTAAAAGCAGTTCCTAATGCAGCAACAACATTTTTTATTCCGAATTGATAAAGAGCAATAACATCCATGTATCCTTCAACTATAATAAAAGAATCGGAATTAATATTTTTTTTTGCATTATTTAAATTAAAAAGTTCCGTTCCTTTTGAAAAAATTATTGAATCAGGCGAATTTAAATATTTCGGTCCATGTTCATCATCTTTTAAAATTCGTCCTCCAAAACCAATTATTTTTCCTCTGGAATTCAATATAGGGATCATTATGCGATTTCTAAAGCGATCATAGTATTTTTGTTGATCATTTTTTATTACAATCCCATTTTCAACAAGTGTTTCGTTTGAGATTCCTTTTTTTTTGAAAAAACTATAAGCACTTCGCCAGGCATTTAAGGCATAACCAATTCCAAAAGTCATAATTGTATCTTGGTTAATCCCTCGATGATTAATATAAGCCATTGCCTCATGATTATGTTTTAAATTCAAAAAATAATAATTAGCTAAATTACGATTAATTTCATAAAACTGCTCTTTCTTTTGATATTTTTCATTATTTTCTGATTGATTTTTAGGCAATGTAATTCCGACTCGATCTGCCAGTAATTCTAATGCTTCCAAAAATGAAATATTTTCTATTTCCATCATAAAAGTGATAACATTTCCACCTACTCCACATCCGAAACAATGGTATAATTGTTTATCTGGAGAAACAGAAAATGAAGGTGTCTTTTCGTTATGAAACGGACATTTTCCCTTATAAGAATTTCCTGCCTTTTTCAATGATACATAACCAGAAATGACATCAACAATATCATTTGATTCTATAACATTTTGAATGACTTCTTCACTATAACGAGCCATAATTAATCATATCCTTATTATAAACTATTTATGATGCCGATAATTCTTATCAATATAACATATATCTTCTTTTATTTGTGTCACCAAAGCATCCAAAGTAGGAAATTTTATTTCACCACGATGTCTTTTTATGAATGTCACTTTTATTTCTTCCCCATAGATATTATTATCAAAATCATAAATATATGTTTCAATACTATAAGGATGTTTTTCAAACGTTGGATTATGACCAAGGTTAGTGAGTCCATCATATATCTTGCCTCGAACCATCACTTTTGTGTAATAAACACCGCGACTCGGTAAAATTACCTTTTCTGATAAATGCAAATTAGCGGTAGGAATATTAAAAGTATGCCCCAAACGTTTTCCTGATACTACAACTCCTTGAATGGAGTAATACCTTCCCAAAAATGGACAGACATCACTAACTTTACCTGTACTAATTAATTCACGAATTAACGTACTACTAACCGCCTGACCATTAATAACTTGAGGCGGCATAATGGATACCCCAAAGCCATAATTTTTTCCATACTCTAATAAATCAGTTGTAGTTCCCTCTCCTTTATAACCAAAAGTATAATTGAACCCAACAACGATATGTTTAACATTATATTTTAATAATAAATAATCTTTAATGAACGCTTCAGGTTCATAATTCATTAAATCTTCATTAAAAACATTTAAATAAACATCATCAATCCCCATTTTTTTCATGATTACAATTTTTTCTTCATTCGTTGTAATCATATCTGGTGCATAAGCCGGAAAAATCAAGTTGAGCGGATGCCTCTTAAATGTCATTACACATGCTCTCATGTGTTTTTTATTGGCAACATCAATGGTTTTTTTCAAAAGGGACTGGTGCCCTCTATGAACCCCATCAAAGAAACCTAAAGCCATCACAATTCCATCATTGTTCTTATTATATTGCATACAAATATCCTTACGTCAATAATTTTAATGGTTTGACATACGCGTCCGGACAAACGCGTTGAAATTGACCAATGCCCAAGAAATGACCACCACTATCATAAATTTTCAATATTTGCAGGTTCTTGAATTGTTCAAAATCTTCTTTTGCATTCCATTGATAAAGAAAACAACCATTTAGTATAAAATGATCTCCTCTCTCATTACTGGAAACACATTGATAATTTCCTAAAACATCTTCAATTTTCAAAAGGCAATCAATTCTATCCTGCATTGACATTTCGTTCAATGTTTCCAAATAGAAGGAATCTTCAATTTTGATATTACCTATTTTCTTGCGCATCAACATTCCCATACATGCGGCACTATTAATCCGACGTCCCATGTCGCGACAGAGGCTTCTAATATATGTTCCTCTTGAGCATTGAACCAAAAAAGAGGCTCTTTCCGGTAACTGGCTCTCATCAATACTCTGTATCATATAAATTGAAACGCTTCTAGATTGAATATCTAAAACCTTTCCTTCTCTGGCATAATCATAATATTTACGTCCATTTAATTTTAATGCTGAGTAAATTGGCGGTTTTTGATCGTATTGCCCAATAAAACTTTTCAATAGTTTTTGATACTGATCTGTTGAAAATAAACACTGTTTTTCTACAACAACTTGTCCAGTCAAATCCTCAGTATCAGTTTCTTTCCCAAAAATAATTTCAGCTAAGTATGTCTTGTCCGTTTTTTCCATGTATTGAATGAATTTTGTCGCACGTCCAAGGCATAACAATAGCAAACCCTCTGCATTAGGATCTAAGGTTCCTGTATGACCCACTTTACGCATACCGTACAATTTACGAATGATATTTACGACATCATGAGATGTCATTCCTTTCGGTTTATATATGGGTAAAACACCCATAATATCAGTTTTAATCACACAATTCATATTCTTCTTTTAAAAACTTAATGATCTCAATTTTTAAATCAGATAACAGCCCTGAATAACTGAAGCCAGCCGCGCGTTGATGTCCCCCACCCCCATGTTCTTTAGCAATGTGTGAAACATCAATATCATATGGTGAGCGTGAACGAAGAGATACGCGATATAGATTGTCTTCAGCCTGTTTAATTGTTACTCCTATTATAACTCCCGTAATATTAACCCCAATATTTGCAATATCATCAGTAATATTAATCATACCTCCATATTGATTAATTGTTTGTTGATCCAAATAAATCCACGCTATACGTCCATTTTCAAAAAGAGAAATGGAACTGATCGCTTCTCCAAACATTTTCATTTGATCAAATGATTTTTCGTGATGAAGTTTCTTTGAAAGTGGAGCAAAACTATTTTTACAATAATATAACTGACTGAGAATCTCATGAGTTTGAGACGTAACATTTGAAAACTGAAAGCTTCCTGTATCTGTCGAAATACTCGTATAAATCGCATCAATCATTTCATCATCCAAAATAATACTCATTTGCTTCAGTAACCGAAAAATTAATTCTCCCGTTGCTGAAGCAACCTCAACATGATTATAATCCCCAAAATTTTCATTGCTTTGGTGGTGATCAATAACAAGCATCTTTTCAAATCTAACCATTGGTTCCGGTTTGAAAGCATAAGCATACGTTGAACAATCTAACATGATTACAGCATCATACTCTTTAAGAATATGCGTATCAAAATATACAATTTCATGAAAAGCATCAAGCTTTTTCTCTATCGGCATATCGATATAATAATCAACTGTTTTTCCAATAGACTTTAGCCCTTTTCCTAAAGCAATTGTAGAACCAATAGCATCACCATCCGGTTTTTTATGTGTCAAAATCAAAAATGTTTGATTCTGTTCCAGATAATCCTTTATTTCCTGCGAAATATTAGTAATCACTTTTTTAAACCCGCCAATATTTCATCAATATGCATACCATATTCAATTGAATCATCCAATTTAAAGGTCAATGCTGGAATCATATGGGTTTTCATGACTTTTCCAAGACACGATCTTAAAAAACCTTTTGCATAGTCCAGAGCATCCAATGCAACCTCTTTTTCTTTAGTGGTTCCAAATACACTAATATACACGGTTGCCATTTTTAAATCCGGCGTCGTTTTAACATGAGTAATACTTAGTGTATCTTTGTTTAAACGGTTATCCTTCATTTTCTGCTGAATAATCAAACTTAATTCTCTTTGGATTTGTACATTTATCTTTTCAATCCGATGGGAAGCCATTAGTGTCACCATCCTTCCTGCTTTTTACAATTCTCTGGCGATTGGTTTCATAATAAAAGTTTCAATAATATCGCCTTCTTTAATATCATTGTAATTTTCAATTCCAATGCCACATTCAAAACCACTATTAACTTCTTTAACATCATCCTTAAACCGTCTTAAGGAAGCAATATGTCCTTCAAATACAACAATACCATCCCGGATAATACGAACCTCATCAGTTCTTACAATTTTTCCATCTGTCACATATGCACCTGCAATGATTGTTCCACCAGGAATTCTAAATGTATCTCTGACATCGGCATTACCATTAACTTGTTCAACAAATTCAGGCTGAAGCAAACCTTCCATTGCCTTTTTAACATCTTCAATTGCATCATAAATAACCCGATACAAACGGACATCAACTTTTTCAGTTTCAGCAGCAGCCAGAGCATTTTTATCTGGTCGAACGTTAAAGCCAATAATGATTGCATCCGAAGTTGAAGCAAGCATTACATCTGTTTCATTGATCGCTCCAACAGCTCCATGAATGACATTAATTCGAACATCTTCAGTATTTAATTTAAGCAATGATTGAGAAATTGCCTCAACAGACCCTTGAACATCAGCTTTTATAATAATATTAATATCTTGAATTTGTCCTTCTTGGATTTTTGTAAACAAATCATCTAAAGAAATCCGACTTTTTGCCTGACGTGCATCCTTTTCCATCTGTTGTCGTTTTTCCGCTAATTGACGTGCTTCCTTATCAGAAGGTAAAACAATGAAATCATCTCCAGCGACAGGAATATCGGATAATCCCGATATTTCTACTGGTTTCGAAGGCCCTGCCTTCCGAATACGGTGCCCTTTATCATCAACCATCGTCCTGACTTTTCCATAGGTGACCCCTGAAATAATAGAATCTCCGACATGAAGTGTCCCTTGTTGGACCAGTAAACTAGCAGTCGATCCCTTTCCCTTCTTTACCCGGGCTTCAATAACACAACCCCGTCCAGGGCGTTTCGGATCAGCTTTCAATTCTTCAACTTCTGCTACCAATAAGATGTTTTCGAGTAATTCGTCAATATTGGTTCCTTTTTTAGCCGAAACTGGAACAGCGATAACATCGCCTCCCCATTCCTCAACAATCACATTATGTTCTGTTAATTCCTGTTTGACTCTGTCCGGATTTGCACCTTCTTTATCTATTTTATTTATTGCAACAATAATTGGAACCTGTGCAGCTTTCGCATGATTAATTGCTTCTATCGTTTGAGGCATCACACCATCATCTGCAGCGACAACTAGTACTGCAATATCTGTCATCTGTGCTCCTCTAGAGCGCATTGCTGTAAACGCCTCATGACCTGGTGTATCAATAAACGTAATGGATTGCCCGTTTATTTTAACGGTATACGCCCCTATATGTTGCGTAATACCACCAGCTTCACCTTCTGTAACGTGTGCCTTTCTTATTCTGTCAAGTAATGAAGTTTTCCCATGATCAACATGTCCCATAACTGTTACAACTGGTGGCCTAATGACTTCATTGCCCGTTTCTTCTTCATCATATTCTTCAAGAATTTTTGTGACAACATCTTCCATTTTTATGGCTTTAATCTCGTAGCCCATTTCATCTGCAACCAAAGAAGCTGTATCAAAGTCAATTTGTTGATTAATGGTTGCCATTGTTCCTGCCATCATTAATGTCTTTATGATCTCGGTTGCATTACAACCGAGGATTTCTGCAAATTCACTTACTGTTAATGCTTCCGGAACTTCATAAACCTGATTCTTCATTTTTTCAGATTTTGTTTCGGCCTTTATCTTTTTATAAACACTACGTGCTGTTTTTTCTTTTTTACTATGATCTTTAATCTTAACAGACTTTTTATTATGATCTTTATTTTTGTGAAAATCCTGATTGTGATGCTTACGTTGCTTGGACTGCTTTTTATGATCCAGATCAATAGTATTCTTTTTTTCTTCTTTTTTTACATGTTTTGATCTTTTATTATGATCATCACTCTGCAACTTTTCATGATCATTCATCTTATTTGTTTTCTTCACTGGATGGTCAGGTCTAGATTCTCTTCTAATCTCCTTCTTATGGTTTGAAGATGATTTGGATATCTTTTCTTTTTTAATATCAGACTTTCCTCTGCCTTGTAAAGATGGATTTTTCTTGGTTTTATCTTTGTATTCACTATTTTTAGATATTTTATCTGGTTCTTTTGTTTTCTTTGATGAGGAACTATGCCTCGTGTTTTCCTTTTCCTTTTCCTTTTTTTCTTTATCATGATCTTTTTTTTCAGGATCAAATTTTTCTTTGAAATCTTTAACCTGCTGATCTGTTAAAGCACTCATGTGATTCTTAACTGGAATACCATATTCGTTCAAAATTGAAACAAATTCCTTACTTGGAATTTTAAATTGACTTGCTAATTGATATACTCTCAATTTCGCCATATAATCCCTCCTTTAGTCTTGGTCTACATGGCAATTATCCTTTATCATTCTTCCAAGACTTACTTTTAATTTGTTTATATCTTCATCTGTAATAATACATTTTAATGCTGTAGAGATTTTATCCTTTGTTAATTGATCAAGGCATCTATTCCGTAAACAGATATAAGCTCCACGACCATTTTTTTTGCCCGTCAAATCATAGGTTAACCCTTCTTCTTGATTATAAATAATCCGTACCATTTGTTTTTTAGGCTTTTTTTCCCGACAGGCGATACAAGATCTCATTGGTATTTTTTTCATAATCCTACCTAATCATCCATTTTAATGACATCTTCCAACGATTCATCATCTATCATATCAAAATCATCAAAAGAAAGTTCATCTTTTTCCTCCAAAACCCCTGAACCCGCATCATCTTTTAATACTTCATCCATTTCCTTTTTGATTTCTCCAATAAGGGATTCCGTTTCTTTTTCTTCTTTCGTAAATTCATTCCGAAGATCTGGATTCTCTTCCAACATCTTTTGGAAATCTGAAACACTTTTTATATCTATTTTCCATCCTGTCAATTTCGCTGCCAAACGGACATTTTGACCTTCTTTACCAATTGCCAAGGAGAACTGAAAATCATCAACCACAGCATAGGCCATTTTTTCCGTTTTATTCGCCAAAACTTCCTCAACTTTTGCAGGACTTAAGGCATTAGCAATAAATTCACAGATATCATCACTAAATTTTATAACATCGATTTTTTCTCCATTTAATTCTGTAATGATGTTTTGAACACGCACCCCTTTGTAGCCAACACAAGATCCTACCGGATCAACATTTTCATCATTGGCCCTCATTGCAATCTTTGTCCTTGATCCTGCTTCTCTTGCAATGCCAATAATATCAACTACGCCATCATAAATTTCTGGAACTTCAGATTCAAACAACCGTTTCACCAGCCCCGGATGTGTTCTGGACAATGTAATCTGAGGACCCTTTGTGGTTTTTTTAACCATTAACATATATACTTTTATACGCTGACCAACTTTGTAATGTTCAGATTCAATCTGTTCAGAAGGTAGCATAACGCCTTCTCCATCACCAATATCTACATAAACAACACCACGTTCTATCCTTGTAATTAATCCCGTAACCACTTCATCCTGGCGTTCAAGAAATTCATTATAAACAATATTTCTTTCCGCCTCTTTAATCCGCTGGAATATAAGCTGTTTTGCATTTTGAGCTGCAATCCTTCCAAAATCCTTTGGCGCTATTTCAATCTTACAGATTTCACCAACTTGAATATCAGGATCAATTTCTCGAGCTTCGTCAATACTCTTTTCCGTTTCAGCATCTTCTACAATATCAACAACATGCCAACTGGTAAAAACCTTTATTTCTCCAGAAATCCGATCAAAATTCACCTCAACAGCTTGTGCGCCACCATAATTCTTTCGATAAGCCGATTCTATTGAAGCTTCTATCGCTTGAATTAATTCTTCTTTATTTATTCCTTTTTCTTCTTCTAATGCATCCAGAGCTTGTATAAATTCTGCATTCATCCTTTATCATTCTCCTAAAACTCAAAATGAAGCGAAGCTTTTGAAATATCACAATATGCAATTTTCAACTTACTTTCTTCACATTCAATAGTAATGTTATCTTCATTTGCCTCTACTAAGCAGCCACAAATTTTTTTAGTTTCGTTAACGGGTTTAAACAGGTTCACATCAATTGTTTTTCCTATATTATCTTTAAAGTGTTTCTTCCGTTTTAATTTTCTTTCCAAACCAGGAGAAGAAACGTCCAAAATATAATTAGGCTCAATTGGATCCTTTTCGTCCAAAAAATTACTTACTACATGACTAACTTTTTCACAATCTTCTAAGGAAACCCCTGTTTTTTTATCAATATATATTGTCAAAACCCAATTCTGTGATTTTTTTTCAAATTCCAAATCATAGCATTCATAACCAATTTTTTCTATTTCTGGGCTTAATAGATCAAAAAGAAAAATTTTTTTTGACTTTTTTGCCATATAATCCTCCATCCCCCATTAAAAACACAAGAGTGGGTTTCCCCACTCTTGAATAGAGAGTATTCAGTTTTACTTTCTATACTTCCAAAATCTCTTTTTCTTTTTCTTTCAAAAGAGAATCCACCATTTTAATTTCCTTATCCGTTAAAGTCTGTACATCTTTTTCACCCTCACGCAGTTCATCTTCACTAATATCCCCATTTTTTTCACTATCTTTAAGTTTTTGAACCGCTTTACGCCGAACATTTCGCATCGCTACTTTACATTCTTCACCATACTTTTTGGTTAATTTAACTAATTCTTTTCGACGTTCTTCTGTCAACTGTGGAACAATAAGTCGGATTACTTTGCCGTCATTTGATGGATTAAATCCTAAATCTGATTTTAAAATTGATTTTTCAATTGCAGACATCATACTTGTATCATAGGGTTGAATGGTAATCATTCTTGGCTCTGGGACACTAATATTTGCAATTTGATTTAAAGCCGTTGGTGTTCCGTAATAATCAACTGTTACTTTATCAAGGATATGTGAATTAGCGCGTCCTGCTCTTAACCCGCCTAAACTCTCATTCAAGTTATCCAAAGCTTTCTTCATTTTATCATTTGCATTATTTTTGATTTGATTTAGCATTCTTATTCCCCCTCTATAATTGTGCCAATTTTTTCGCCATAAACTGCTCTTAATATATTATTAGGATCATCCAAACCGAATACCAAAATAGGAATATCGTTATCCATACATAATGTTATGGCCGTTGAATCCATTACCTTTAACCCTTCATTAATAACCTTTATATAAGTTAAATGATCATACTTGATAGCATCAGGATTCGTCACTGGATCAGAATCATAAACAGCATCAACGTTT
>JAQWCN010000206.1 GCA_028705955.1 Eubacteriaceae bacterium | reverse complement strand
ATACCGTTTCCGGATTGTTGTTGACAATAATGGCTTCGTATCCCAAATCTTTCAGCGCCCAGGCACAGTGGACAGAGCAGTAATCAAATTCGATCCCCTGCCCGATCCGGATCGGGCCGGACCCAAAGACCAGCACCCGTTTAGCATCCGGGGCACTGTGTTCCGATAAAAAGAGGGGAACTTCAGACTCATCGTCCCGGGTGGAGTAGAAATACGGCGTTTCTGCCGCAAATTCCCCGGCACAGGTATCAACCATCTTGTATGACGCATAACCCCGGTTGGGCTGGTTTTCAAATTCAGTCGTCCATTTTTCGGGGATCACGAGCTGAGCCGTGGCTTTATCGTATTGGGCACCGGTCAACCGGGCAATGGTGGAATCCTGGAAGCCCAATTCCCGGGCAACCGTTAACCGTTCAGCTCCCCGGCCGTCGGATAAGCCTTTTTCCATAAGATCCCGTTCCATCACAGCCAAATGCCGCAGTTTATCCAAAAACCACATGTCTATCTTGGTGATATCGTGGATGGATTCCAGCGGAAGTCCGCGGTATAAAGCTTCGTACACGACAAAGCAGCGTTCGTCGTCCTTCCGGGCCAGGGCTTCCATAATTTCTTCATCCGAGGCTTTCCGGTATTTTTCCACCGAAAGGGTATCAAATCCCAATTCAATGGAGCGCACGGCCTTCATCATCGCGTGTTCAAAACTGTTCCCGATAGCCATAATTTCCCCGGTTGCCTTCATCTGAGTGCCCAGGGTTCTTCTGGCGTATACAAACTTATCAAAGGGCCACCGTGGGAATTTGACCACGATGTAATCAATGACCGGTTCAAAGCAAGCGGTGGTCTTTCCGGTAATGTCGTTGACAATTTCGTCCAGGGTCAGGCCCACAGCAATTAAGGAAGCCATCTTGGCGATGGGATAGCCTGTCGCTTTGGAAGCCAAAGCAGAGGAACGGCTCACCCGGGGATTAACTTCGATCACGGCGTAGTTAAAATTGTCCGGATCCAGGGCAAACTGACAGTTACAGCCCCCTTCAACACCCAGAGCAGTAATAATTTTAAGGGCTGAGGTCCTGAGCATCTGGTACTCTTTATCGGACAGGGTCTGACAGGGAGCCACCACGATGGAATCCCCGGTATGAATCCCCACCGGGTCAAAGTTTTCCATGGAGCAGACCGTAATAACATTGCCCTTACTGTCCCGCATCACTTCAAACTCGATTTCTTTCCAGCCGGCAATGCCCCGTTCGATCAGCACCTGATGAATCGGAGACAGGCGCAGGCCCCGGGTTGAAATCTTTTTAAGCGCCGCTGCATCTTCCGCAATCCCGCCGCCGGTTCCTCCCAGGGTAAAAGCCGGGCGTACAATCACCGGGTAGCCGATCTTTTCTGCGAAATCCAGAGCGTCGTCCACACTTTCCACCACCTTGGAGGGAATGGTCGGTTCCCCGATTTCCCGCATGGTGTCCTTAAAAGCCTGACGGTCTTCCGCCTTATCGATGGTATCCACATCGGCGCCGAGGAGCCGCACGCCATGTTCGTCCAAAAACCCTTCCTTGGCCAAAGCCATGGAGAGATTGAGTCCCGTTTGTCCTCCCAAAGTCGAAAGAATGCCATCGGGTTTTTCTTTGATAATAACCCGTTTGACCACGTCCAATGTCAGAGGCTCAATATAAATTTCATCCGCCATGGCCTTATCCGTCATGATGGTTGCCGGATTGGAGTTGATCAGGACCACATTGAGACCCGCCTGACGCAGGGCCTTGCAGGCCTGGGTTCCAGCGTAATCAAACTCCGCCGCCTGGCCAATGACAATCGGACCGGAACCGATGACCAACACTTTCTTTAAATCGCTTTTTAAAGGCATCCCTGCTGTCCCCTTTCCATTAAATCGGTGAATTTTTTAAACAGATAGCCGGTATCCCCGGGTCCTGCACTGGCTTCCGGGTGAAACTGGACGGTAAATGCGTGGTAATCCGGATAAGCAATCCCCTCACAGGTTTGATCGTTCATATTGATATGGGTCACCTTTCCCACTTCTTTGGGTACAGAATCTCCCACCACTGCGTAACCATGATTCTGGCTGGTGATATACACCCGGTTCTGTTCCAGATCCTTAACCGGCTGGTTGAGTCCCCGGTGTCCAAAGGGCATTTTTTTCGTTTTGGCACCCAGTGCCAGAGCTAAAAGCTGATGTCCCAAACAAATACCGAAGATCGGTTTACCGTATGCGATAAAATCTTTCAAATTATTGATAATTTCCACATTATCTTCCGGATTTCCCGGTCCATTGCTCAGCATAATGCCATCGGGGTTAAGGCGTTTGATATCGTCGATGGTGGCATTGGCCGGCATCACAGTAACATTGCAGCCCTGTTCCAGCAATTTGTGAAGAATGTTGTGTTTATAGCCGTAATCCATCAGCGCCACATGATTTGCCCGGTTTTCCCGGGTATAATACCAGCCTTTTTCCAAACTGGTAACTTTCTGGACCGGATTGACCACTTTGTAGTCCTGAATTTTTTTAAGCAGTGCTGCTTTATTGGCGTATACATCTTCCGTGGTGATACAGCCATTCATGGTGCCGTGTTCCCGGATCCTCCGGGTCAACGCCCGGGTATCAATATCCCATATGCCGATTTTCCCCTGGGCTGTCAAAAATTCATTGATGGTTCCCGCTTTTCTAAAATTGGAAGGTTCTTCGCACCATTCCTTAACGATATATCCAGCCACCCAACTCTTTTCCGATTCCATATCGTCCCCGTTGACACCGTAATTTCCAATCAGCGGGTAAGTTTGCATGACAATCTGTCCATAATAGGACGGATCCGTCAAAACTTCCTGGTAACCGGTCATCCCTGTGGTAAAAACGATTTCCCCAATGGTCGTGCCTTCGCACCCAAAATTATACCCTTTGAAAATCGTTCCGTCCGCCAGAAGGATATAAGCCCGCTTATCCCTTTTAAAATATGACATAGGGTCCTCCTTTATAATTTTTTGTTATTCCTAAAAAGAGAATAATGCATCGCATTATTCTCTCCTCCTTATTCATGCTATCCAATTAAACTATCTGACTGCCAATTCTTCCCGGTCTGCGCCGACACC
>JAQWCN010000002.1 GCA_028705955.1 Eubacteriaceae bacterium | reverse complement strand
CGCCCCGGCTCACACCAATGCGGTCTGCCAATTGTTTTTGAGTTACATGCTGCGCTTTTCTTGCAACACTCAATCGTTCTCCAAAAGTCATTTTTTCACCTTTAATTTTGAATCTAACAGAATGATTACCCAGGTTTTGACTAATACAGCCGGTAAGTCACCACGGAATTATCGTTCTGTGGTGGAATAAACCTGCATTCTGCTGCATTTGCTCTAATTCGTGTATCTTTTTATTATTATAAACATAAAAAATTCAAAAATCAAGAGTAATGACCCGATATCATCGTAATCACCATTTTTTTAAATAGAAAAAGACCTGTTTTCAATTAAAAGTATTACAGGTCTATTTTTTGCGCCTGTTATTTTTACAGGCTTTATTTTTTTGTCTTAAATTTCCTTTTAAGCCATTCCGTCACCACAGAACGATAAGTCTGTGGTGGTTTTTTATAATCCTTGTGCACTTTGATCGATCATTTTCATTTTTAAAAAAATTTTATCGAATCTTTGGGAACTGACCGCAATATAAATCCGGGTGGTTTCGATGCTGCTGTGGCCCAGCAAATCGGCCAGACGCCCAATATCCTTATGAACCGCGTAAAAACACCGGGCGAAAAGATGTCTGAAATTGTGGGGAAAAACTTTTTGAGGATCCACTTTTGCCTTGGTGCACAATTTTTTTAAGGCATGATGAACATTGGAGCGGTCCACCGGCCGGCCTGACCGGGTGATAAAGAGAGGTCCTTTTTTTATTTTTTGCTCCGCGATATACTTTTTAAGCAGAGCACACAATGCCCGTGGAATGATAATGGTCCGCTCCTTCCCTTTCATCGAAATATCGACGATGCCCCGGCGAACCGCTGCCACGGTGATAAAGCGGAGTTCAGAAACCCGGATACCCGTTGCCCCCAAGGTTTGAATTAAATAATAGAGACGGCTGTGTGGCAGTGTTTTGGCCGCTTCGACCAACCGCTTATAGTCCCGCTTTGTCATTTCCCGATGGACATCTGCAAAAACCTGGTGCTGGATGGATAATAATTTTAGCTTGAGCTCCTGCCGGTTGATAAAGGTGAGATATGCATTGATCGCGCATATTCTGCCATTGACTGTCTTGGCCTTGTAATGGTTACGCTGTTCTGCCCGGTATGCAATCAAGTTTGCTTTGGAAAATGCCCGGTCTTTTAGATATCTGGAAAAATTTTTTATATTATAAACATATTTTTGAATGGTCGCCTCCGATTTTTCCTGGTCGATACAGTATTGTTGAAAGGCTTCGAGTTTTAAGGGAGAGATTGTATAGTCCATCGGTTCATCCTCTTTCATTTATTTTCATTTATATATTATTATAAACTAAAACTTTACAAAACCTTGACGCTCTCCTAATCTTCCCGCTCCAACGCGGTGCGCGATCCCTCACAAAACACAATAAAAAACCGGTCAGTTCTAAAACTAATCGGTTCAAACGCTATTCTATACATTTGCTTTATTCTCCAGTTTTTTCTTTAACCTTTTGATCTTTTCAAACACAGAATTTTTTCCTGCCATAATATTGTTTTCACTGATTTAAACGTAAGCTTTTGCTCATCCCAATAAAAAAGGGACTGTCGCAGTGCGACAGCCCCTTCAAGGCTTTTTGTTTTATTCCCACTCAATCGTTGACGGGGGTTTACTCGTTACATCATAAACGATCCGGTTAACATGGGGAACTTCGTTAACGATCCGGGTTGAGATAGATTCCATAACGTTAAACGGAATTCTTGCCCAATCGGAGGTCATGCCATCCACCGAGGTAACGGCCCGCAGACCAATGGTGTAATCATAGGTACGTTCGTCTCCCATGACGCCCACACTGCGGTTTCCCGGCAGCACTGCAAAATATTGCCAGATTTTTTCATCCAGACCCGCTTTGGCAATTTCATCCCGAAAAACGTAGTCTGCTTCTCTTAAAATGGCCAGTTTGGGTTCGGTAACTTCCCCCATCACACGAATAGCCAGGCCCGGTCCCGGGAAGGGCTGACGCCAAACCAAATCGTGATCCAGCTCGAGTTCTTCCCCCAAATGACGCACTTCATCTTTAAACAGATTGCGAAGCGGTTCGATCAGGGTAAAGTCCACATCTTCCGGCAAACCACCTACATTATGATGACTTTTGATCACTGCGGCATTTTTCTTGGCGCCGCTTTCGATCACATCCGGGTAGATGGTTCCCTGAAGCAGAAAATCCATATCGGATAGTTTATTGGATTCTTCTTCAAAGACCCGGATAAACTCTTCTCCAATAATTTTACGTTTTGTTTCGGGATCGCTTACTCCGGCAAGTTTACCCAAAAAGCGGTCTGCACAGTTGACCCGGATAAAATTCATTTTAAAACGATGTTTAAAAATCGCCTCAACCTGGTCTCCTTCGTCTTTACGCAGCAGACCATGATCGACAAAAATGCATGTGAGCTGATTGCCAACTGCCCGGTGCATGAGTGTGGCTGCCACCGAAGAATCGACGCCACCACTTAAAGCGCAGAGGACTTTTTTATCGCCAACTTCTTCCCGGATGGCTTTGATTTGTTCTTCAATAAAATTGGACATGGTCCAATCTCCGGTACAGCCACAAATGGAATAAAGAAAGTTATGAATAATTTCTCTTCCGCATTCGGTATGTTCCACTTCGGGATGGTATTGCACGGCGTACAACTGCCGGCCTTCATTTTCCATGGCGGCAACCGGGCAGGTTTCAGTTTGCGCGGTGATCTCAAAACCTTCTGGTGGGTTTGCGATGTAGTAGGTATGGCTCATCCAGCAGACGGAATGATCGGTGACATCCTGAAGCAGGGGTGATTGTTTCTTAATCTGGATTTTTCTTTTCCCGTATTCCCTGATTGAGGCCTGGGCCGTTTTTCCGCCAAGTTGTTCGGCCATGAGCTGGGCACCGTAGCAGATTCCCAGCACAGGGATTCCCAGATGATAAATTTCCGGATCACACAGGGGGGCGCCTTCATCGTGGACACTGGCTGGGCCTCCTGTGAAAATAATTCCTTTTGGATTGATCTTTCTGATGCGGTCTGCTTTAACGTCAAATGGGACGACAACAGAATATACTTTTTCCTCTCTGACCCGGCGGGCAATCAATTGATTGTATTGGGCGCCAAAATCAACAATTACAATGGTTTCTCTTTCTGACATGCTTTCTCCCGATTTTTATTTTTCGATTTTTTCTAATGCGTTTTGTAAGGCCTGTGAGAGGCTGGGATGAGGATGAACCAATTTTAAGGCATCCAGCGCTGTTCCTTCGGTGGCCATAATGGCCTGCGCCTGTCCAATGAGTTCGGATGCATTTTCTCCAATAATATGAACACCCAAAATTTCAAAATACTGGCCATCGACAAGCACTTTTACAAAGCCTTGTTTATCTTCTACAAAGAGATCGCCAACATCGGCACCAAGGGGTGCCAGACCAATTCGGACATCTTCATAAAATTGACTGGCCGTTTTGGTATCCAGTCCAATACTGGCAATCTCAGGAAAGGTGTGAATACAGGTGGGGATGCTAAAGTGACTGCACTGCCAGGGATCCTCTTCGTCCACGCTGTTATGGACGACCATCCGGGCCATTGCAACGCTTTGATCTGCCGTTGTACACGCTGGGGTCACTTCTCCCGCGGCGTACACATTTTGAACCGATGTTTCCCCAAAATCATTGACGGCGATTTTTCCGTTATCGGTATTGAGTCTCAGGGCATCCAATCCGGCAAAATTGCCGGAACGCTGGGAGGCAATATAAATATCGGAGCTGATAATGGTTTCCCGTTTGTGGTCTTCCCGGTCCACTTCGATATGAATGCTGCCCAGAGAATCTTTATACAAATCCACTGGCTGTGCTTTGTAATAAATCTGGATTCCTCTTTTTTTCATCTGTTCTTCCAAGCGACCAATGATTTGGGCATCCAGCCCTTCCAAAAGGGCCGTTTTGTCTGAAATAATGGTCACCCGGGATCCCATAACGGCATAGATAGACGCAATTTCGCAGGCATTGGCGCCTTCTCCCAGAATGGTGAGTTCCTGAGGAACATAATCCAGATTAAGAATATCTTCGTCTGTTAATACGCTGTCAAATCCTTTAAAAACATCCCGGTGGACAGATTTGGCTCCCGTCGCGATGATCAGTTTTTGCCACTTTAAACGGCGTTGTTCTTTATGGGAATCCATCACGTCGATCATCCCGTTGGGCATGGGCCGTCCAACACCTTCAAAGACTCTGACGCCTGCTTCGGAAAGCTCTTTTTCCATCTCAAATTCGGTATAGACCAGATGCTTGTTTTTATCCTGCATCATCTTTTCCATATCCAAACTCAAACTTCCCAGAACAATACCTCTCTCTTTTGCATTGATACAATGCCGGATGGTTTTGGCATTTTCATAAAGATAACGGGCATCCAGGCACCCGTTGTACACATAGTTTCCTCCAACCTGGTTGCAGATTAAAGCGGTGGTTTTTCCTTGTTTGGCCGCAAGGATTGCTGCGGTAATCCCAGCGATTCCGCCGCCCAAAACGATAAGCTCATAGTTTTCCAATTCAGGTTTATCGGTTCGATTCATCTTTCACACTCCTTTTATGACTTCACTTAAAATGATGCCGTTGGATTTTCCATAAAATCCCGTAATTTTTTCAAGAATTCTGCGCCATTGACCCCGCCATCGGTCCCGGCATTCAGGCACAAGGTTACAGTCATCACTTTTCGGCGTGTCGCTTCTCCCTTAATATAACGCAACCGGTCTTCAATCGCTCCCACACACAACACGGGGCAATCTCCACTGACAACCGGTAATGCAAAATGGTGGATATGGTACATTCCCAAATTCATAATTTTAAAGGACGCACCTTCAAAATCCTGCTTTGAGAACCGGTTGCACCGAATCCCTTTCATAAAATCACAGCGCTTGACAACAATCTGACTCAACGCCATGGTATCGGTTTTCCTGAACACCGGGGTCACCAAACCATCATCACTTTTAACCATCAATGCGATATTGATGTCCTGCGCGGAGCCCTTGACTAATTTTGGGCACGCTGCCAGTGTTTTGGCCAGCGCCTGAATGAGAAAATCCGTATAGGCACAACGCAGCCCGGTTTCCTTTTCGATCGGTCCGGATACTTTTTTGCGATAGGCCCGCAGTTCTGTAACGTCCACTTCGACTGACAGCGTCGTCGTATTACTGGGATTTTCTGTTCCGACAGGGCTTTCGCATGACACGGCTTTGTCAGTTTGTGAATGATGTGCCGTGACGGCTTCCAATGTTGTTAAATCATCCTGATCATCTTCGGACTTTTCGGATTCGTTTTCTGTTATTTCTGTTTCTTCCGGTTCAGGAAGAGTTTCTTCTACAACGGGATCCGGTTCCTGAGTTTCAACGGGTAAATCCTCCCTTTCCTGAGCTGTTTCCGTTTCTTCCAAAGGGGTTTCTTCCGTTTCGACTTCGACAGGTTTTGCAGGGACAATGGATTCTTCCATTGCCAGGGAAAGCTGAGATTCGGTTGCTTCTGGTTGATCTTGCTTCTGGTCTGCCATTATTTTTTGGATATCGCTTTTGACAATTTTTCCGCCCGGGCCCGTCCCCGTTTTAATGTGATGAATATCAATATCATTTTCGGCCGCCATTGCTTCCGCAAGCGGTGAGATATTGATCTCTTTATGTTTTGGAAGTGCGATCGGTGTTGGGGCTATTTCTGGTTCTTCCTGCGGTGCGGATGCGCTTTCTTCTATTGGTGTTTCGGTTTCGGATGTTTCCGGTTGGCATTCATCTCTTAGCGTTTCAGGTTTTTTCTCTTCTGGTACCGTTTCAGTCTTCGTTTGAGGTTCTGATTCCAAAATCTTTTTTTCTTCTACTTTTGTAATGGAATCTTTGGATTCTTCGTTCTTTTTCTTTTCATTCTGAAATTTTTCAAAGATTTTTTTCTGTTCCAGAAAACGGTCAATATCTTTTGGCAAAATCCGGCCTCCAGCACCAAGCCCGCAGCCAACCAATTCGTCCAGATTTACACCTTGTTCCCTTGCGTATCTTCTGGCTGCCGGTGTTGCGCGAACAGACCTTCCGTTACCATCAAAAACCTGATGGTTTCCGTTATTAAATCCACGGATGGACAATCTTTCGTCCTGATTAATGATTTCGTCCGCATCTGCTTTGTTCTTTTCTACTATTTCTTCGGTATCTCCAATAATACCCAGTACATCTTCTGATGTGATCGCTTTGCCTTCTTTTTGTTTAATCTGAAGCAAATATCCTGAGGCGTTCGCAGATACTTTTACTTTTCCGGAATCAAATCGCACTTCATACAGGGCTTCCCCCCGGCGAATCCGTTCTCCTTCGTTTTTAAACCACCGGGTTATGATTCCTGTTGCCATACCCTTTCCCATATCCGGCAATACTACATTCATAGCCATTTTCTACTCCGTTCTTAATTCAAACCCAGTACACTGTATACGGCCTGGATAATGTCTTCTTTTTGTGGTGTGATCACGGATTCCAGATTGCGGTTATAGGGGATAGGAACATCCAGCCCGCCCAATCTGGCGATGGGTGCTTCTAAATAATCAAAGCAATCCCCTTCCGCAACCCTGGCTGATATTTCCGCACCAATCCCGCCTGTTTTGTTGCCATCATGAACAATGAGCAACCGTCCGGTTTCTTTGACCGAATCAAAAATCTGATCCATAAACATGGGACGAAGGGTCATGGGATTAATAACGGCCACATCGATGTTTTCATCTGCCAGATAATCAGCTGCTTCAATCGCATTGACCAGGGAAGCTCCCCAGGAAACCAGGGTCAAATCTTTGCCTTCCCGTTCGATATAGCTTTTGCCCAAACGAAGAATATAGCTATCTGTCTCCGGAACCGGCCCTTTCATATTCATAAGGCTCCGGTTTTCCAACAAAATGACGGGATTATCGTCCCGAATCGCAGCCTTAAGCATCCCCTTGGCCTGGGCCGGTGTGGAGGGTGCGATTACTTTTAAACCCGGAATTTGAGCAAAGATTGATTCCAGACTCTGTCCGTTTTGGGAAACCCCTTTGCCAAAACCGGAAGGAATCATAATGACCATGGGGACTTTTACGGTTCCACCGGATAAATAAAATGATCTGGAAGCACTATTTAAAAGTTCTCCAAAAGCCATGGCCGCCTGATCCATTGATGCCAGCTCACAAACCGGACGCATCCCGGCCATTGCGGCACCAATCCCGCAACCAACGATTGCCGATTCTGAAGCAGGCGTATCCATCACTCTTTCTTTTCCGAATTCTTCAATCAATCCCAGCGTTATTCCACAGGCTCCGCCATATTCTCCAATATCTTCGCCCAGAAGGATGACCGATTCATCTGTGGTCATTTCTTCTTTTAAAGCCTGTCTTAACGCTTCTTTGTAAGTCAGTTCTTTTACATCCATGTCCTTTTCATTCCCTTCCTATGCATATACGCTGTCTAAAACGGCTTCCAGCGAAGGTTCCGGCGCATTTTCAGCAAAATCCGCTGCTTCATTTACGCTGCGTTTTGCGTTTTCTTCCAATTGTCTTAAAACTTCATCCGTCATCAACTGATCTTCTTTTAACTGATTTTTTAAGTTAGCGATTGGATCGTACTGACTCCATTCCTCCATTTCTTCCTTGGAACGGTACAATTGAAGATCCGAACTGTCATGGCCACACATCCGGTATGTACAGGATTCGATAAGCATGGGGCCTTCTCCGCTTCGAACAAATTCCGCTGCTTTTTGGGTTGCGTCATACACTTCAAGGGCATCGTTGCCGTCAATCGAAACGGCAGGAATTTCATACGCTGCCGCACGATCCGTAATGCTTTCAACCTTCATATGATCTTCAATGGCTGTCGACACACTGTAATAATTATTTTCAATAAAGAAAATAACCGGCAATTGTTTAACCGATGCGAGGTTGAGCGCCTCGTGAAAATCCCCTTCATTGGTTGAACCATCCCCGCCAAAACACAGGACAATATTGCCGGTTTTCTGAAGCATTTGGGCCAGAGCAATGCCACAGGCCAGATTATAACCCATGCCTGGAACATCATTGGACCCCACATTGTGATCTGCCATGTTGGACAAATGCAGCGAACCGCCCTTTCCCTGACAATAGCCTGTCTCTTTGCCCAACAATTCTGCCATCATTTTTTTAACATCCATTCCCTGTCCGATGGCTTGTGCGTGACAACGGTGCGTCATCGTGATAAAATCCTTTTCGTCCAGCGCCAGGCACGACGCAACAGATGATGCTTCCTGGCCTATCGCAAGATGAACGGAACCATTTATTTTTCCTTTTGAGTTGAACCAGCTGACCTTTTCTTCAAAAAAACGGGCCTGATTCATTCGATAATACATCTTTGCCAATAATTCTTCTTTTTGTTCCATGATACACATCCTCCATTGTTTACATGATCGTCATGTATTTTCGTTCCTGGTTTACTTGTATGTATTATAATCTTTTTTGGACTGAACTGTAAAGCCCGGCCTTCAATTGATGATAAAGTCTTCATTAACGCAAAGGCTTGCCTTTGTGTATTCTTCCGGGGTGAGCCTCCGTCATTGTTTGACCGTGATGATCGAGTTGGCAATCATTAAATCTTCCGGTGTGGTGATTTTGATATTATTATAATGTCCTTTAACCACGGTAACCTTTTCCCCCATCCGCTCCACCAAAGCGGCGTCATCCGTCACTTCTGCATGCTCCTCTATCGCCTGTTCATGAGCTTTCATAATCAAATCAAAATCGAAAGTCTGGGGTGTTTGAACTTCGTAGAGCAATTTGCGGTTGGGGGTGTATTCCACTCCCAGCTGGCTGTTGACAACTTTTATGGTGTTTTTGGCTGGAACCGCAACAATGGTCGCATGATGTTTAATGGTTTCGTAAATGCAGCGTAAAATGAGATCCCCATCGATTAAAGGCCGTGCCCCATCGTGGATCAAGACCATCTGGCACTGTGTATTGACTTTTTGAAGTCCCCGGTAAACGGATTCCTGACGACTTCTTCCCCCAAACGCAATGTTCACTTTTTTATAATGACCCCGGTTTAAAATTTGCCGTTTAAAGATTTCCTGTTCATTCGGATTAATGACCACAACAATCTCATTAACCAGTGGGCATCTTTCAAAAACATCAATGGTATAAGCCAAAATGGGTTTGCCCGCTAATGTCAAGTATTGTTTGTTGAGGGAGGTTCCCATTCGGGTCCCCTGGCCTGCCGCTGGAATCACGGCGCTGATAAACCGGCGCTGCCTGTTCTTGTTATCCAAGCTGCTTCACCCTTTCAATTAGCGATGCGTCCTCTGTTTTAAGATTGATGATCCGGCTGTCGTCTTCGCCTTCTACCCTGGATAAGGACAACGCTGCCAGGGGTTCATAGCGGTTTTCAATTAAGAGATCCGGCCATTCCACCAGAATAATGCTGCCATCCCGCAAGAAATCGTCAAAGCCAATTTCTTCCAGTTCATCAAAATCCAAAAGACGGTACAAATCCATATGGACGACCTTGATCGATTTATCCCCATATTCGTTAACCAGCGCAAATGTGGGACTGGTCACTTGGGCCGTTATGCCCATTCCTTTTACAATCCCTTGTGTTATGGCTGTTTTTCCTGCTCCTAAATCTCCTGTTAAGTAAACAATGCCGGAAAGCGGTTTGAAAATATGCCCCAGCTTTTCTCCCAGATGGCGGGTCGCTTCCGGTGTTGTTGTTTTATATTGCCATTTCATGTCTTTTCTTCCTTACTATCATCCACAACTTCATATTCTGTATCCACTATTTTTTTATCATCTTCCGCTATTTTGCTTTTATCTTTCATGATCATGGCCAATACAAGATAAACCACGAAAGACAATACGGTTGAAGCGGTATTAAGAACAAAAGGAAGGGCCGGGATGATAAAAGCAACCCGGAACAGCCAGGGCGGCAAATTAAAATGCGTTCCCAAGCCCTGACAGACACCGGCAACAATTCCCCCGGCCTTATCTCTTAACAACTTCTTTTTCATTTTATTCTTGCAGATAATGGGCCATGAAATGTTCCAGTCGATCCATCGTTTCTGTGAGCTGCACGGGTTCCGGTAAAAAGACAATTCTGAAATGGTCTTGTTCCGGCCAGTTAAATCCAGTTCCCTGGACCACCAGCACCTTTTCCCGCTTTAAGAAATCGAGGGCAAACTGGGTATCATCCGTAATATTAAACCGGGACGCATCGATTTTGACAAAAGCGTATAAAGCTCCTGCTGGTTCGACACAGGATAAGCCCGGGATCTGGTTGACCCGGTTGTAGATAATATCCCGCTGTTCATGCAGCCGGCCGCCGGGATTCACCAGATCCGAAATGCTCTGATATCCCCCAAGGGATGTTTGAATGGCATGCTGTGCCGGCACATTGGCACACAGCCGCATGGTCGTAAGAATATCAATGCCTTCGATATAATCCCTGGCAATTTCCCGGTTTCCGGATAAAACCATCCAGCCTACTCTGAATCCGGGAACCCGGTGACTTTTGGACAAGCCGTTCAACGTGACCACCAGTGTTTCATTGGTCAGCAACGCCATGTGATAGTAAGGACGGTCATCATAGATAATATGATCATAAATTTCGTCTGCAAAAATAATCAGCTGATTTTCCACCGCAATTTTCACAATACCTTCTAAAATTTCTTTGGGATAAACCGCCCCGGTTGGATTGTTTGGATTGATGACGACAATTCCTTTTGTTTTGGGCGTGATCTTACTGCGGATATCTTCCAGATCCGGATACCAGTCAGACGCTTCGTCGCACAAGTAATGAACCACTTTGCCGCCGGCCAGGGTGGCACTGGCTGTCCACAAGGGATAATCCGGCGTTGGAATCAGAATTTCATCATCATTATCCAGCAAAGCGGACATACAAAACTGAATTAGTTCGCTGGAGCCATTGCCGATATAAACATCTTCTTCGTCAATATCCATCAGCCCTTTGGTTTGATAATATTGAACGATAGCTTTGCGGGCAGGAAATATCCCTTTTGAATGGCAGTACCCTTCTGATGATCTCAAATTGGTTCTGACATCCCGGATCACTTCATCCGGTGCATTGACCTGAAAAACAGGAGGGTTGCCCGTATTGAGCATGATAATATCTACGCCTTCCTGTTCCATTTTATTGGCTTCATCAACCACCGGTCCCCGGATATCGTAACAGACATTATCCAGTTTATGGGATTTATAAAATTTTCTCATTTAAGAATCCTCCTGTTCCGCAATACGGTCGATAACCAGTCTGTACCCACAGCCATGTTTTAAACAACGATTAACACGGCTGATTGTGGCCGAACTGGCTCCCGTTTTCTTTTCAACATCGATAAAGGTTTTCCCTTCTGATAATAAACGGGCAATATAAAAACGATTGGACATGTCCTCCACTTCCTTGATCGTACACATATCGTCCAGCAGGTCATAGCATTCCTGTTCACTTTGGATAGCCAGAAGTGCCCTGGCCAGATCCTTTCTTTTATTATCTTCCACTTTGATACCTCATTTCTAATGTTTGCAAATTTGTTTTATTATATCACTTTACTGTCACAAGTTAAACTGTTTTGATTCTTCTTACTGAAAAAAACTGGCGGATATGCTATAATGAAAAACAATTTAAACAGAAAAAACAAAGGAGTTCCGATACAGATGAAATTATATAATACGCTGACCCAAAAAAAAGAGGAATTTGTCCCGATTGAACCGGGCAAAGTCCGGATGTATTCCTGTGGTCCAACGGTCTATAATTATTTTCACATTGGTAATGCAAGACCATTTATTGTCTTTGATGTTTTACGCCGTTTCTTAGAATATACTGGCTACGACGTAACTTTTGTCCAAAATTTTACAGATGTCGATGATAAAATCATCAATCGCAGCCACGAGGAAGGCATTTCCGCCAAAGCCGTCGCCGATAAATATATTGCGGAATATTTTAAAGACGCCGATGCCCTGGGTATTCACCGGGCCAGTGTACATCCCCGGGTTTCTGATACCATTCCGGAAATCATTACCATGGTCAAAACACTGGAAGATAAGGGCCTGGCTTATAACGTGGATGGCAATGTTTATTATCAGGTTGAAAACTTTCCGCAGTACGGAAAACTTTCCGGCCAGAATATTGACGACCTGGAAGCAGGCGCCCGGATTGATGTGAACGACGAAAAGCGCAGTCCCCTGGATTTTGCTCTGTGGAAAAAGGCCAAACCCGGCGAACCTTTTTGGGAAAGCCCCTGGGGCAAAGGGCGCCCGGGCTGGCACATTGAATGTTCGGCCATGAGCCGGAAATTTTTGGGTGAAACCATCGATATTCACGGCGGCGGTCAGGACTTGATCTTCCCCCACCACGAAAACGAAATTGCCCAATCCGAAGGTTCCTGCGGGTGTCCTTTTGCCCATTATTGGGTTCACAACGGCTATATTAATATTAATAACGAAAAGATGTCTAAATCCAAGGGGAACTTTTTTACCGTCCGGGATATTGCCAAACATTACGACCTGGAAGTGGTCCGGATGTTTATGCTCATGGCCCATTACCGCAGTCCGGTTAATTTTTCCGATGCCCTTTTGGGTCAGGCACAAAACGCACTGGAACGTCTTTACAACGCCAAATATCAGATGGAATATTTAATTGATCATACCGCAACCACCGACCCGTCTCCCCAGGAATCAGCCTGGCTTCAGGATCTGCCCAAATTCAAGGATCAATTTATCACCGCAATGAATGATGATTTGAACACTGCGGATGGCATCTCCGCTATTTTTGAACTGGTGCGCAGTGCCAATTCTTTCCTGAATGACGCATCCTCAAAAGTCTGCGTTCAGACCACTCTGGATTTATTTAACGAATTGACCGGTGTCATTGGCCTGGCGCAAAAGGAAAAACAGGATGATCTGGCCGCCGAAGTGGAAGCTCTAATCCAGAAACGCCTGGAAGCCCGGAAGGCAAAAGATTTTAAATTGGCTGATGCCATTCGCGATGATCTGTTAAACCGCGGCATTATTCTGGAAGATACCCGGGAAGGTGTTAAATGGAAGAAAGCGTGAATACTGTAGATCCCATTGATTCTGAACAGCAAACCCAGAACCTTTTAAACAAGATTTATACATCATCTGAAGCCCGGGCCTTAAACCCGCTAACCCTTGCTTTTATTGGCGATGCTGTTTATTCTGCCTTTGTCCGCAAATATTTAATCAGTCAAGGCATTCAAAATGTTAATCACTTGACCCACATTTCTGTGCACTTTGTTAAGGCCAATGCCCAGGCCAGCGCCTTGCGGATTCTTGATGATCAGTTGACTGAAGAAGAAAAAGGCATTGTCCGCCGGGGAAGAAATACCCGGAGTACCCCACCTAAAAACGCGGATAAAATGGATTATCGCTATGCCACTGGTTTGGAAGCCCTGATCGGTTTTCTCAATTTAACCGGTCAGCACGAACGGGAATTTTCTCTGATGACTAAAATCATTACCTTTGGTGAAACCCATAAAAAATAAAAATCGCACTAAAAAGAGAGCAGGACAACTGTCCTGCTCTCTTTTTTATATTATTTTATAAATTCTGGCTGAAAATGGGGACAACAACAATTCTGCCATTCCATTTTTTAATGTGAGTATTTGCTGGGGATTTTTTATGGCCCCTCCATAACACTCTGTATCCGTATCAATTAACAATTTAAGCTTACTGCCATCGGGGATCGTCAGCTTGTAATACGCTTGCTTTTTATCGGATAAGTTGAGAATAACCAATAGTTTCTCTGTTGCCGCTATGCGTTCGAAGGCATAAATACACCGACTGTCGGATTGACAATCGAGCCATTTAAACCCGTGGGCATTATAATCTTCTTTCCACAATGCAGGGTATTTTAAGTAAATCTGGTTGAGATCGGCCATAAATTGTCTAAAGCCATCGTGAAGAGGATAATCCAACAGCATCCAGTCTTGTTCCCGGCTTTCATCCCATTCCCGCAGCTGGGCAAACTCATTTCCCATGAAGTTCAGTTTCTTTCCAGGATGGGTCATCATATACACATAAAGGGTCCGGGCCTGGGGAAATTTCTGTTCGTAATCCCCGTTCATTTTTTGAGCAATCGTTGCCTTGCCATGAACGCCCTCATCGTGGGAAAAAGGAAGCAGATAGTTTTCATTGTAAAAATACTGCATCGAAAACGTGAGTTTATGATAATCTCTTGTGCGGTATTCCGGAGCCACTTGAAAGAGTTCAAGGGTATCGTGCATCCATCCCATATCCCATTTATAATCAAAGCCCAAGCCTCCTTCACGGATGCTTTTGGTCACTCCTGAATAGGTGGTGGAATCTTCCGCCGCCAGAATAGCTGTCGGATGCGCTTTTTTTAATCCGGCATTCATATTTTTTAAGAATGCGATCGCATCGGCATTTTCTCCCCGGCTTTCATCTCCCTGCCAGTAGATCAAATTGCTGACCGCATCCATCCGAAGGCCGTCGAAATGATACATTTCAAGCCAGTAGTTTGCCGAAGATTGAAGAAAACTCCGGACATCGGGGCGGGAGTGCATAAAATTGCAGCTTCCCCACTCGCTGACCCCCACGTCACTGCTGGGATAGGCATAAAGTGCTGTTCCGTCGTAATGCCAGAGTGCATAATCATCCACGGCAAAATGAACCGGCACAAAATCCATAATGACCCCTATTTCGGCTTGATGACAGGTATCGATAAAGTCCATGAGTTCTGTCGGTGTGCCATAGCGCGATGTTGGACTGAAAAACCCGGTATTTTGATAGCCCCAGGACTCATCACAGGGATGTTCGGCCAAAGGCATAATCTCAATATAATTGTAGCCCTGTTGTTTGAGATAAGGAATGAGCAGGTCTGCCATTTCGTCGTAGCCGTACCAATCATCCACATCTTCTGATTTGCGCCGCCAGGATCCAAAATGCATTTCGTATATGTTTAAGGGGCCTTGTTTTCCATCGGTCCGTCCGGCCAGCCATTTTTTATCTTTAAATTGAAACTGTGTGATATCCCATATGATCGAGGCATTTCCCGGACGTTTTTCCATCATAAACCCATACGGGTCGCAATGATCCAATACCCGGTCGTCGGCACCATGTATCCGATATTTATACATCATTCCAGATTTTGCTTCCGGAATAACGCATTCCCAGAAATTACCGTCGTAGACTTTCTGCATCGGCTGTCCTTCCCAGTCGTTCCACTCACCAATCACAGATATCGCTTCTGCCCTGGGCGCAAACGTCCGGAAAACAAATCCCTTTCCACTGGGATGTGCTCCCAAATATTGATAAACTTCAAACGCTTTTCCCTGATAGAATTTTTGAAAGTCCATTATCCATCCTCCAATTGTAAGTTATCTCTATTATATCCGATGCTGAATAGGATTTCAATTATTGAAACTCATTAATCTAATGCCCGGTTGCAGATGTAGTTGGCAATATCCGTTAAAAATTGGGTATCCACGGGCAGCGTCTTAAGCGCTGCAAGGGCGTGGTCCCTGAATTCCCTGACTTTTTCCTGGGCAGAGACCAATCCGTAAAGAGACACAAACGTCGATTTATGATTTTTAACGTCGCTCCCCACCGGTTTTCCCAAAACTTTTGTACTGCTTGTCACATCCAATATATCATCGGCAATCTGAAAAGCCATGCCTATATCCAGGCCGTATTCTGTCAATGCTGCAATATCCGATTCTGATGCCTGGGCAATGGTCGCTCCACACACGATGGCCGCCGTGAGCAGGGCCGCCGTTTTATGGGCATGAATGTAACGAATTTTTTCTTCGTTGATTTCCTGATCTTCCTCACACAGCAAATCCCCGGTTTGTCCGCCGATCATGCCATTGACCCCGGATGCGGTCATCAAAATAGTCATCGCTTTAATCGCAGCCGCTGTTTTTTCTTTTGGAACTTCTGCTATGCCTTCCAAACCAATTTCTGTCGCAAAATTAAGAAGCGCATCTCCGGCCAAAACGGCAATATTTTCGCCGTAGACCATGTGATTGGTCGGCTTGCCGCGGCGCAGTTCATCGTCATCCATGGCTGGCAAATCATCGTGAATTAACGAATATGTATGAATCATTTCGATGGCGCAGGCCATTTTTGTTGCATCGTCGGGACAGCCTCCCATCATTTTGCAGGTTTCTTTCATCAAAATAGGACGGAGTCTTTTTCCTCCGGCAAAAAGGCTGTATTTCATTGCGCTAATAATAATGTCCGGTGCATCAAAAGGCCGTTCAAAACATTCGGTCAATTCCCCCTCGACCGTTTCGGCCATGCTTTTGAGTTGTTCTTTTATATCAGTCATCATCTTCCCCTTCAAAGATTTTTTCTCCTTCTTGTGTCAAGATTGTTACTTTTTCCTCAGCCCGGTCCAAATCCTTTTGGCACTCTCCCACAAGGGCCATTCCTTCTTCAAAATATGCCATCGCTTTTTCCAGTTCCAAATCCCCTTTTTCCATTGTCTCAACGATGGATTTCAGCCGGTTCATTTTGGTTTTATATTTTCGCGTTGCCATGATTCCTCCTGTTTCACTTCTGCCTCGACGCTGCCGTCTTTAAAACAAAGCATGAGTTCTCCCGCTTCCCTCGCACGCCGGGTGTTCTCAATAATGGATCCATCTTTTCCCTCGACCAAAGCATAACCCCTCTTTAAGACATTTTGCGGATTTAGAATTGTCAAATGCTCACCCATTGCCTTTACGTTTTGCTTTTCAGATTTCAATTGATGGACCAGCACTGTCTTTAACCGATCTTCCAAATGATCCACCGTGATGTTATCTTGTCGGATCGCATTTTGAGGGCTGGCGTTTTCCAGATTTTGAATACGCGTTTCCAATTGATTCCTCAAGTCAAAAAGGATCGCTTCCATGTCCATGATCAATTGATCATTCAGCGTTTCAAGGGCGAGCTGACGAACCTGTTTGTCTTCTGAAACCAGTTCCCCGGCTTCAGATGGAGTCGCTGCCCGAATATCCGCAGTGAAATCGCAAATCGTAAAATCGGTTTCGTGGCCAACCGCAGAAACAACCGGCGTCCCGGCCAAATGAACGGCTTTTGCCACCGACATTTCATTAAATGCCCACAAGTCTTCCATGGATCCACCGCCCCGGCCAACGATCACCACATCACAATCTCCCCTCGCATCGAGGGTTTGAACTGCCGAGGCAATCGATGCGGCTGCCTGTTCTCCCTGGACCAGCGCGGGCGCCAGTAAAATTTTTATACTGGGATCCCTGCGGTGAATCACGGTCATGAGATCGTGGATCGCCGCGCCTGTGGGCGACGTTACAATACCAACTGTATTGATGGTTTCCGGAAGGGCCTTTTTTTGATCTGTTTTAAACCATCCTCTGGCTTCTAATCTTCGCTTCATCGTTTCAAAAGCCTGGTACAGATCCCCCATTCCAACTGGAGCAATGGATTGAACATACAGTTGAAGCTGCCCTGAACGTTCGTAAAGATCCACCCGTCCCCGGACAATCACATGCATTCCGTCTGAAGGCAGCAGCTGAAGTTTCCGGGCATCACTTTTAAACATCACGCAGGCAATCCGTCCTTCTTCATCCTTCAAATGAAAATAAAGATGTCCCGATGACTGCTGCTTAAAATTTGAAATTTCGCCTTCCACGCTAAGGTGTTTTAAGACACTGTTATTTGACACCAGGGTTTTGATAAACCGGTTAAGCTCGGTGACTGATAATGAATGATTAATCACGGGGATTCCCTTTCCAGGCTTCCCAGGCCAACAATGTGCATCCAACTGCATTATCTGTTGCATAACATGGATCGGCAAAAAAGCAATCGGCCTTTCGTTCCAAACGTTTTACGGCCGTTTCCCGCACAATGCTGTTCGCCATGACCCCTCCGGAAAAAAGAACCGTCCGGGCTTTTGTTTCTCCACAAAGATATTCCAGCGCCCTGGAGAGGGTTCGGCCGATGGATGCAAAGATGCCGTATGCCACTTCGGCGGCATCACCCCCTTCGACGAGCATTGCCTTGGCCTTGTTTTCCTGCCCTGCAAAATGGAAATCTCCTTTTTCAACCCGGGTTGGAATAATACAATGATGCGCTCTGGCCAACAAGGCCATTTTTTCAAGCTCCCGGCCTGCCGGAAATTTCAATCCCAAAGCCACACCAATCCGGTCAACCAATTGGCCCGCATTCAAATCCAGGGTTTTGCCTACAATTTTACAATCAAATCCCGTTGTGTTCGGTTTGACGAGCACTATTTCTGAAGTACCTCCAGAAAAATGAACGGCCAGGATGGGATAGTGCCATTCTGCACGGGTTGAAACCTGCCCGACCATCGCACTGCGGATATGGTTTTCCTGATGACTAAAAGAAAAAAGCGGAACGTCATGGGTTTGTGCCAAAATTTCCGCTGCACCCTGCCCAACTCTGAAAACCGGCATATAAGAAGACGCTTCCGGCCGGGGCTGTACAGAAACGCCAACCGCTTTAAGCTTTTCAGAAAGGGGATATTCTTTGCAAAGGGCTTTGACCAACACGGGCAAATTTTTGACGTGCTGAAAAACGGCTTCTGATTGCCGAAGTCCTCTTTCCCCGGGGCGGACATCCAGTATTTTTCTTTTTTCGCCAATAAGCTTTCCCTGAGCATCACACAGGGCGACAGAGGTTGTGTAATTGCTGGTATCAATTCCCAGAATCATTTTTTTCTGATCCTTCGGGCACCGGCATCGGCTGATTATCCTTTGCCAAATGATTTAAGATACCGTTAATATAATTCGGTGCCTCATCATTGCCATATTGTTTAGCCAGTTCCACCGCTTCATTAATTGCAATTTCCTTGGGCATTTTTAAATAGATCATTTCGGCCGTTGACAATCTCAAAATGGCTTTTTCTGCGCTGGGAATCCGGTCCAAATGCCAGTCTTTACGAAGATATTGTGAAAGCATTTGATCGATGTCCCCGGTATGGTCCAGAACCGTTGTGGCCAACAGCCTTGCATATCCGTTGCTTTCATCCTCTTCTTCAAATCCCGCATCTCCTTCCAGAACCTGATCAATGCCCTGGACGAGTTCGTCAGAATCCTGATGAAAACCCATTTGGAAAATAGCGCGGAAGGCCCGTTCCCGTTCTCTTCTTCTGCCTTTTTTTTGTTCTTTTGACATTTTCATATTTTAACCATTAAAAAGGCCGCAGAAAACCGCGGCCCCTTTCTTTATTAATATTTTCCACATCCTTTGACATGGATATTGACTTTTGAAACTGGCTTACCCGCCATGATTTCAACAGATTCTTTAACTTTTTGCTGAACCTGTGCTCCAACTTCCGGAATATTGATTCCCAAACTGGTTATCACATGAAGATCTATTTCATAACCATCTTCATAACTCACCACTTTAACGCCCTTGGAAACAGCCGAAGGATAAATTGCATCTAAGATTTCATCGGAAATCCGCATAAACATTTTTTCGATGCCGTTTACGCCAAGCGCTGCCAGGCTTGCAATTGAACAAATCATTTCGTTCGAAATTTCATTCATTGCATTGGATGCATTTTCTTCCATAAGTTTTACCTATTTATCGTGTTTGTCCCCACACTGACATTCTTCCGCATGGTTAAGCTGATCCACGACCCTTTCTTCCAAAACGAATTTTTCACCGCATTCAGGACAAATCACATCGTCTTCTTCGAAAGATTCAAAATCTGTGAGGTATTCGGCACCACAATTTGGACAAATAACTTCATATAAATCATCATCATCATCGTCATCGTCATCGTCATCCGATACATACGCTTCATCTTCATCCACCAGGTAGTCTTCCAGATCAGTCATGTCGTCATCGATCATTTCGACATAACTCTGGAGTTCATCATGGGCTTCTGTCAGACCATCAAGTGCATCCGTGATGTCACCCAAAACTTCAAGAACCTGATTTAAAATTTTTCCTTCATCAGAAGCCGTATCTAATTTCATTCCTTCAGCAAGTCCTTTGATATACGCGACTTTTTCTCCAATATATTTCATTGCTTATACCCGTTCCATGTATTCGCCCGTACGTGTGTCGACACGGATGGTATCCCCTTGATCGACAAACAACGGCACCGTAATGGTTGCTCCTGTTTCAACAATGGCCGGCTTATTGGCGCCTGTTGCGGTATCCCCTTTGAAACCAGGTTCGGTCTTTGTCACTTTTAATTCGACAAAGTTTGGCGCATTCACTTCGAAGGCTTCTCCTTTAAAGAAACGAATGGTGGCATTGTCATTTTCTTTTAAAAATTGAAGAGCATCTTCTACCTTGCTCTTTTCCAATGGAATTTGTTCGTAACTTTCAAGGTCCATAAAGTAATACAGATCGCCATCAGCGTATAAGTATTGCATTTCTTTGGTATCAATCTGAGCCTTGGGGAATTTTTCTGTTGGTGAAAATGTTCTTTCGACAACTGCTCCGGTCAGCACATTTCTAATTTTTGTCCGGACAAAAGCCGCTCCCTTTCCCGGTTTTACATGTTGAAAATCCACTACCTGAAATACACTGCCGTCCATTTCAAAGGTAATTCCTTTTTTAAACTCTCCTGCTGAAATCATCTATTATTCGTACCTCCATACTATCTTTCAATGTGATTTATTTTATTTTATCACACTTATCGGCTCACTTCAAATTCTTTGTTTCTTTGCCGTTATTCCCCTGTTTTTTCCAGAAAGATCCTTTATAATGGTGCCTGATTCAAATCCCGATCTCTCCACTTTTTCTATTAGTGCTTCCGCTTGATCCGCACCGCATTCCAGGACGAGCCATCCTTCCTTTTTCAGTTGGGATTGCGCCTGGGGAATGAGGCGGTTGTAGAAATCAAAACCGGTTTCCCCACCATCCAATGCCAGCCATGGTTCATAATCCTTGACATCCGGTTCAAGTTTTAAAATCTCCCCATGGGGAATATAGGGCGGATTGGATATGATTAAATCAAATGGGTCTTCTTTTTCAAAAGCATCCAGTAAATCACTATTCACAATCCGGGTTTTAACGTGGTTCAAACCAGCGTTGCCTTCTGCCACCTTCAGCGCCTGGGGAGAAATATCCGATAATGTGATCTGCCAGTCAGGCTTCAGAACACCCAGAGCGATTCCAATAGCTCCTGTCCCGGTGCATAAATCCAGTACTTTCGCTTTTTTTTCCAGCGGCAGGGCCAGGGCCGATTCCACAACACATTCTGTATCCGGCCTGGGGATTAAAACATCCGGTGTTACTTTAAAGGTGATGCCCATGAATTCTTTATATCCCACAATAACCGCAAACGGTTCGTGCAAACTTCTTCTTTGGAGCCACACCTGATATTGTTTTTCCTGTGCTTCGGAGAGCAGCGCATCGCCATGGGCGTAAAGCCAGGCTCTTCCCTTGTGCAGGATTCCATCCAGGAGCACCTCCGCTTCAAAACGGGGATTGGGTATTGCCTGATCTTTTAAAAGTGCTGTTCCCTTATCCATCCACATTTTTATATTTGTCTTTGCCATAAAAATTCCCCATATAAAAAATAAGTCGGGATTCCCGACTTATTTTTGAACCTTTTTGGCATATTTTCTGTTGAATCGTTCAACCCGACCACCGGTGTCGACCAATTTCTGTTTACCAGTAAAGAATGGATGGCAAGCAGAACAAATTTCAACTTTCAGTTCCGGTTTAACCGAACCCGTTTCAAAAGTATTGCCACATGCACATTTTACAATGGACTTCCCATATTTTGGGTGGATACCTTCCTTCATCGAATTCACCTCTTTCATATTTAATCATTATATAAATTATTAATTTATTTTCTCAACCGGTTTAGTATATCAGAATCCCCTGTAAGTTGCAAGATTATTTTTTCCGGCTTCCTACAATTTTTCCAATTAATCCTGCATTGCTGCTGGTCCTTTCCAGAAGCGTAATGACTTTTTCCGTCATTGCTTCCCTGCCGTTTCGCCCGTACGTTTTTCTGATATTAAAGGCGACCCGCTGCTCATCGGTTGAAAGCAGCAAATCTTCCCGGCGGGTTCCACTCTTTTGAAGATCAATTGCCGGATAAATCCGGCGTTCACTCAATTCTCTGGTTAAATGAAGCTCCATGTTGCCGGTTCCCTTAAATTCTTCATAGATAATATCATCCATTCGGCTGCCGGTTTCGACCAATGCCGTCGCCAGGATCGTTAAGCTTCCGCCATTTTCAATTTTTCTGGCGCTGCCAAAGAACTTCTTTGGTAAGTACAGACTTTCCGGATCCAATCCCCCGGTTAGCGTTCGTCCTGACGGTTCAATCACCAGGTTGTTCCCCCGGGTCAGCCGTGTCAGACTGTCGACAAGAATAACCACGTCTTTATTCTGTTCAACCAGACGTTTTCCCCTGGCCAGAACCATTTCCGCAGCCTGAAGATGTTTTACCGCCGGTTCGTCAAAGGTGGAAAAAACAATATCGGCTTTGACCGACCGACGCATATCCGTCACTTCCTCCGGCCGTTCGTCCACCAGCAAAATGATGAGTTCAATGTCTGGGTGATTCCGGGTTATGCCTCTGGCGATAGCCTTCAGGAGCGTTGTCTTTCCAGCTTTAGGCGGTGCGACGATGAGCCCCCGCTGTCCCCTTCCGACCGGGGCAAATAAATCAATCATTCGGGCCGACAGTTCATCTTTTTCCGTTTCCAGGGTAATCCGCTGGTTGGGAAAAATCGGCGTCAGCTGTTCAAAATGCGGCCGGTGCGTCACCGTTTCGGGTAAATCGCCATTGACCCGTTCCACATAAAGCAATGCATCGAATTTTTCATTTTCTGCCGACCGGCGAACCCGTCCTTCTATTTTGTCACCACTTCTCAAACGGTAGCGCCGGATCTGATTTGCTGCAATATAAATATCCTGATCCCCGGATAAATAATTATTGGTTCTTAAAAAGCCAAAGCCTTCTGGGTTAATATCCAAAATCCCCCACTGGGTACTGTTATAGCGGTCGGTTTCCCCTTTGTCTTCTGCTTGCATCAGGGTATTCATTTTTTCTATAATATCAGATGTTTGTGTCCCATTTACAGATTCAAGGAATAACATGGCTGCGTATTTTTCACCGGATTTTGGCGGTCTGACTTTCCCTCCCAGCACATCCCCGGTAACCAGTTTGAATTTCTGAACCTGGGAGGCGGAAACATAAATGGGTTTTTCTTTTTCCCCCCGGCGGATGAATCCAAATCCTTCCGGCAGTATTTCCACCGGACCTTCGTAGGGCATGGCATCCTGGATGTTATCTTTTATTTTGGCATAGCGGTTATCAAAGCCACTTTTTCCATCTCTGCGGCCACGATGGTTATGTTCCTGGTCTGCCGTTTTATGATTTTTGGATTGTTCTCTTTTTTTTCTGGACGCATTTTTACCATCTGTCTGTTTTTTTTCTCTGTTTTTAGGGTTTTTGATCTTTTTTTCTTTTTCGACTTCCTGATCATTTTGTTTTGCTTGGCTATCTGGTTTTTTTTCAGATAATAAAAGCGCAATAATCTCATCTTTTTTCATTTTTGTCTTGACAGCCAGGCCCATGCTTTTAGCCTGATCCCGCAATTTAACAACAGTCATTTTATTTAAAGCATCACGTTCCAAGGGAACCTCCAGTAGAATTCAGTCCATTCTGAAAATAAGAAATTTAAATGCAAAATCTTTATGAAATAAAAGTAAAAAATGGAAATAATAATTAGAATAAAAAAAGTTTAACATAAAAAAAAGAACCTGTCAAAACAGGTTCAAAAGTGAATTCATCGTATCCCTTTATAGCTTTCGGGGAGCAGCCGCAAGACACCGGCCAGACAAATGGTATACAATGGAATGGTAAAAATGTTTGTAATAACCCGTGCAGGGAGTAGAACCGCTGCCGTCTGTCCATACAGCATGATCAAAAAGATTGTATTGAGAATAACTGAACAGATGATCTGCGTCAGACTGACGATAAATAACAATTGATCATCCACCAGCTCCCAACTGCTTTTTCTCAAGATTACCGGATACAGAACAAATAAAAGCATTAAGCCAATGAAAAGTGCCATCAGAAGGGGGTGAATCGCTGCTCCTGAGTAAGTCACGACACCGTTCTGGAATTGAAATACCCCCAGTCCAATGCAAATTGCCATTGAAACACTCACACACACCAAATTGAACCATTCCAGATGTGCAACGGGTCTTTTGTTAATCAGCCGCCACATAAGGCCCGGAATCATCCCTGTAAGTGCCGAAGCCAGTGTGAATCCTGGAAAGTAGGGACCGCTCGGCTTAATCACAAAACACAACAGATCAGAAATAGCGCCGACACTAAAACCTGCTGCAGGTCCAAAAAGAATACCGGAAAGCATAATGGGAATCGACGTCAGATTAATTCTTAAAGACGGGAATCCGCCCAGTGGAATATACACTTCAAAAATGAGTTTAAGCACCATACTCAATGCAATAAGAAGGGCACAGCTCACCATTCGACGCGTATTGGAAATAGAATAACCGGATAAAGCATTACTTTTCATCATTTAACCTCCAATTGAAATAAGTAATGCTTCCGCAGGCTTGCCAACGTTCTGAAAACGGCAAGTGATCGAGTTTACAAGCGGAAGCGATAAGACACCGCGCATCCCAGTGATGACTTCGTTCAAAGGCAACTTCCCATCCTTTGACACTTAAAACGCGTCTTATCTACTCTTGATTCAAAATTATTTTATCATAAGATAAAGAATTTATAAATTGATCTCAGCCCTTTTTTAAAAAAATTTTTATATCAAGAAAATTAAATTGTCTCAAAAATTATCTTGCATTGCTTCATCATAAACGGTATAATACACTACGTTCAAAACGCTGGGATGGCACAGTTGGTAGCGCAATTGATTCGTAATCAATAGGTCGCCGGTTCGAATCCGGCTCTCAGCTCCATATGAATTAAATTTGACTAACCTGGGTCAAAATAAAAAAGACTGTCAATCGATTGATTTCAATTGACAGTCTTTTTATGTATTGCTCATGCTGATCCACGAATCAGTCCTTTTGATGTAAAGCTAAAAGCATGGCCATCGCAATGCTGTTGGCTTTGGCTTCTGCAGAATCTGAACGGGATGTTAATACTGCCGGCTTTGCAGCTCCCATGACCACTGCAGCACTTCTTGCCCCCGCCAGATAAGTCATGGTTTTCCAGAATATATTTCCGGCCTGGAGATTGGGCATTAATAGAATATCCGCCTGACCGGCCACAGGGCTTTGAAATCCTTTATGTTTGACTGACATCTCGGAAATGGATAAATCCATGGATAAGGGACCGTCCACAACACACCCTTTGATCTGCCCACGGTCGTTCATCTTACAGAGAACCGCCGCATCAAAACCGTCTGGCATATTGCTGTTGACCGTTTCAACTGCAGACAGGCAAGATACCTTTGGCCGTTCACACCCCATAGCATTAGCCAACTGCGTCGCGTTACCAATCATCTGAACTTTATCTTCCAGCGTTGGCGTTATAATCATTCCACAGTCTGTTGCCAGGGCCATTCGGTTGTAATTCGGCAGTTCAAACGCCGTTACTGCATTCAAAAGTTGACCGGTTCTTAAACCAAATTCCCGGTTTAAAATCGCCTTGAGGTAAACCTTGGTATGTAAAAGTCCCTTCATGACAATATCGGCTTGTCCCTCTCTGGCGCAGGCCACAGCAACCTGGGCCGCTTGGGTCCCGTCTTTGATATCGACAACCGTATTTTCTGATAAATTACATCCAATCTCATCGGCAATGGTTGCAATTTTATCGGCATCCCCAACAAGAATTGCTGTTCCAAAGCCATCATCATTCATCATTTTTATGGCTTCCAAAACATCAGCATCCGCTGCCGCTGCAACAGACACCACTGGTTTTTTCCCTCCAGATTGTATCTTGAGTTGTTTTTTTATTTCTTCAAAACTATACACAATAACCCTCCCTTCTGAAACATCTGTTTGTATTATATCATCCTCCTTTCTTTTACACCGTGGCATTTTTTATCCCATAGTGGTAAAAAAACTTCTTTTATCTTTTCAATCTATGATAGAATGGGAAAATAATCTAAAGGGAGTACAAAACAATGAACAGATTGATCCAAAAAATCAAATCGATGAATCACTTTAAAATGTTTGTTTATTTTTTCTTACGTTTGGCTGTCATTGGTGTCATGTTGGTACAAATTCATCAGCAGGATTGGAATAATGTTTTTCTCTGTGCATGGACTTTAATTCTGTTTATGATCCCTTCTTTTATTGAAAAAAAGCTTCAAATTGAACTTCCAAATACTTTGGAAATTATCATTGTCATTTTTATTTTTTCCGCGGAGATTTTAGGTGAAATTCAATCCTATTATTTGATCTTTGATAATTGGGACTCGATGCTCCATACCCTCAATGGTTTTTTAATGGCTGCGATCGGCTTCTCCCTGATTGATATCTTAAATGAAAATGAAAATATAGCCCTTGATTTAAGCCCTGCGTTTGTCGCCATTTTTGCATTTTGTTTTTCAATGACAGTTGGCGTTATGTGGGAATTTTTCGAATTTGGAATGGATATGCTCTTTAAAACCGATATGCAAAAGGATACGATCATTCCCTTTATCAGTTCGGTTCTCCTTAATCCCACAGGCGCCAATGTCGCGGTGAATTGGGATATTCACAGCGTTGTCATCAACGGTCAATCCTGGGCGGGTTATATTGATATCGGCCTGATCGATACAATGGAAGATCTTTTTGTCAATTTTATCGGAGCCATTATTTTCTCCATTTTTGGTCTGATTTATATTAAAAAGCGTGGGCAACATACCTTTGCCAGTCGTTTTATGCCAAAACTGCGCCGACCTTATGATAAATCTAAACCCCATCCCCCCATCGATGATTTGGAGGAACTCAAAGACGAGATGGACGATGATCTCAAATAATCATCTTTTATATTGATGCTAAAAGACCCTTTCTCCTTTGCGGTGGAAGGTTCTTTTTATATTGTGCATCCATTTCATATGCGTTATAATTATAACAATATTAACAACAACTGGAGGAAATGAGTATGCCACTTGTGTCATCAAAAGAAATGTTTCAAAAAGCTTATCTCGGGCATTACGCGATCGGCGCTTTTAACGCCAATAATATGGAAATCATTCAAGGGATTGTTGGTGCAGCTCAAAAGGAAGCGTCCCCAATTATTCTTCAGGTTTCAAATGAAACGCGTCAGTATTCTAATCCGGCTTATTTAACCAAGTTGATTGAAGCGGCAGTCAATACCACTGATGTCGCTATTTGCCTCCATCTGGACCATGGTGCCAATTATGAAATCTGTAAAGATTGTGTTGACAGCGGATATACATCCGTCATGATTGATGGCTCCAATTTAGCGTTTGAAGAAAATATCACTTTAACCCGACGCGTTGTGTGTTATGCCCATGACCACGGCGTTGTGGTTGAAGGAGAACTCGGACGTCTCGCCGGAAAAAAGGATGACATCAGTATTTCCAACCAGGATGCCACCATGACGGATCCGGAGCAGGCCGCAGAATTTGTCGAACGAACGGGCGTCGATTCTTTAGCTATTGCCATTGGTACTAAACACGGTCCTTACAAATTCGAGGATACTCCCCGGCTTGATTTTGACCGTCTCAAAAAAATCACGGCCCTGCTTCCGGGCTTTCCCCTTGTGCTTCACGGGGCTTCTTCTGTTCCCACTGAATTTGTGGAGATGTGCAACCAGTACGGGGGTGCGATAAAAAGAGCTCAGGGTGTCCCCGAGGATATGCTCAGGGACGCGGCCAAACTGGGGGTCTGTAAAATCAACTTTGAAACCGATCTGAATTTAGTGATGACTGCTTGTATCCGTCAGTTTTTTGTAGAAAATCCCGAACAATTTGATCCCCGGGCTTATCTTGGTCCGGGCCGGGCCGCTATTATGGCTATGGCTGCCCACAAAATGCGGGAAGTTTTGGGCTGCAGTCATAAATAATTAAAATCCCTCTTATCCATTGGTGCTTCTTGCAGTTTATGCTATAATCAACCTATGATAAATTATATAATAGATGAGAATTCATCCGGTCAGCGCATGGACCGGTTCCTGCAAAAATTTTTTCCGGAAACATCCCGGGGATTTATGCAGAAAATGCTGCGTAAAAAACGAATTAAACGTAACGGTAAACGAGCTAACGCTTCTGATCTTGTTTGTCAGGGTGATGAGTTAAGTTTTTATTTTTCAGAAGAAACGTATCAAGCATTCCGGGGACTTAAAAAGGCCGTCCCCATTCTTGATCCTTCTTCTGCAAAACCGCTTTTGGCCATGGTTGGGGATCCGCTGTTTTCAAATGATACCCTGTTGGTTTTAAATAAACCTGCCGGATGGCTGACTCAGCCGGATTCCAGTGGAAAACCTTCTGTATCTGATGCAATCCGACAGGTTATTCCCAGTGCCGGAACTTTTCATCCCGCTCCAGCCAATCGTCTGGATGTCGGGACTAGCGGCATTATTTTGGTCCCTAAAACGTATCCTGCTCAACGGGAAATTCTGGCAGCTATTCGGGAACGGCACGTTATCAAAGACTATTTAGCTCTTGTAGAGGGAGAAGTCCGTCATTCCGGCCACTTAAAAGACCATCTTGTCAAAAATGATATGGCCAATAAGATGGAATCCAATACACAGGGTAGTTTGGCCGAACTGGATTATAAACCCATCGCCCACAGCCATGGGACAACGCTTTTATCTGTCCGGCTGCATACCGGCCGCTCTCACCAAATCCGTGTCCAGTTGGCTCAGGCAGGTCTGCCCATTGTGGGGGATTACAAATACGGCAATCCTACGCTCAACCGGAAATTTACCCGGGATTTCAATCTGGATCATCCTTTACTGCACAGTCAGCACTACGCCATTGCCGATTTAAAAATTGATGTGACGGCTCCGATTCCAGATGATTTTAGAAATATTCTCACGGCCCTGGAATACAGGGTCCATTATTAATGGGCTACTGGCATTCCCGGGGACTTCGCGGAAGTTATTTGGAAGACCTCATTAACCAGGCAAATACCCTTTATCTGGAACAGGGGTTGGCTGTCGTTCAAAAATTACCAACGGCCATCAAACCAGTGGAACTGGATAAAGAACGGGGAACGATTAAACTGGCCTATTTTGAAGAAAAAAGTACGGTGGATTATATGGGTAATGTCCAGGGGGTTCCTGTTTGTTTTGACGCCAAGGAAACCAATGAAAAAAGACTTCCCATTGCCAATATTCATGCCCATCAAATGGCGTTTATGGACGCTTTTCAAAAACAGGATGGTCTTGCTTTTCTGATTGTATTATTTAAACAGCTGGATACTTGTTTTCTTCTCCCTTTTCAAATTCTAAAATCCTATTGGGACGCGGCAAAAAAAGAGGGCCGGAAATCAATTCCTTACGATGCGTTTGATCCTGTTTTTCAGATTTTTCCCCAGGGTAACATCCAGCTGCATTATCTGGAAGCGGTTGGCACGTATTTAAAACACATCTGACTTAAATCCAAACCAGGGTTTTATGGCAACACAATAATGAAAGGACCTTATACTTTATGGATAATATGAAAAAAATTGCAAGTTTTACCGTCAATCATCTGAATTTATTAAGGGGCATTTATGTTTCCAGAAAAGACTATTGTGGCGATGATTGCATTACCACCTTTGATATCCGTATGAAAGAACCCAACCGGGAGCCGGTCATGAATACTGCAGAATGTCACACCATCGAACATCTTGGCGCAACTTATCTTCGCAATGATCCTTCGTTATCCAGCCAGATTGTCTACTTTGGTCCAATGGGATGCCGGACCGGTTTTTATCTCCTGATGAAAGGCGATTTAACATCAAAAGATGTTATTCCACTGATTACGGATCTTTTCCAATTTATGGCAGACTATGAAGGGGATGTGCCTGGTGCCGCTGCCCGGGATTGTGGCAATTACCTCGATATGAACCTCGGTATGGCCAAGTACGAATCCAAAAAATATTTAAATGAAGTGCTAACTGACATTGATGAAGATCATCTGATTTATCCGGAATAATCCCATGGATGATAATCGCATTGCTCAAATTGGCATTATGGTTGAAGATCCTTCGATCGTGGGAGAACTCAATGCTCTGCTCCATGCATACGCGCCTTATATCCTTGGACGAATGGGAATTCCCTGTCGCGACCGTGGCGTTTCTGTTATCAGCTTAATCGTCGATGCTCCACAAAACATTATTTCGGCCTTATCTGGAAAACTGGGAATGCTTAACCATGTGACCGCTAAAACATTATATTCTAAAAAATAAAAAGATGGACGCTTATTTTTCAATGAGCGTCCATCTTTCTTTTTAAAACCCAATTTGTTTCATCAACCTCATTTTTAAAGGTTCTTAAATTTTTCCCGGATGCCATCCCTTTGACCACAACTCATCGCTCCTTCCGGGCAAGGTCCGGTCAGACACGGTGGTCCTGCCTGTTTGAAGAGGACAGGTGCCACTTCCCGGCAAAGCTTAAGCATCTGGGTCGCACAATCCCGTATTTCCCACTGTGCCCGCATACAACAACGATTATTGAAGAAATGAAGCAATTCCCGGGCGTTCATCGTCACAATAATTTTTGTTTCGCACCCATTGGGTAAAACAAACCGGGCATCCTCAATGCTCTTTTTTTCCGCTTTAGATCTGGCCGATTTTTCTGAAAGGCCTTCTGCCCTAAACGTTTTGTAGTGACTTTCCGTCAAGATATCAGCCAGCTGATCATAACTCTCCTGAGCTTCAGTCATCGCTTTTTTATAAATGGTTTTAGCCGCTGGGTTTTTATCGATTTCGGGCGGTACGATATAATCAAATTGGCCTTCCGTAACATAGCGCTGCGATTTCTGACTGTAACTGGCTAAACGATGACGGACCAATTGATGCGTCAATGCCCGGCTGACCCCTTCAATTCCAAAAGTAAAACTGGCATGTTCGATGGGTGAGGCATGCCCATAATCTATCAATCTCCCCAAAAAGCTTCGAACTTTTTCATCCGTAAGACCCTCCATTAATTCCTGGGTCCCTGCTTTGGAATAACACAATTTTGCTGCCGCTGAAATAACTTTTTCCGGTTCTGGTGTATAGGTCAAAAGATTGACTTTTAAATGCGTTTCCATAAGAAAACCTCCTTTATTACCCAAATTCTTTTCACAAATTGCAAATTATTATACCATACAGCCAACAAAATATTCACACTTTCAATTATTAACCAGTATAATAATAGCATAAGGGGGACGGCACCATGAATTTCAATCAAAACATTATTCCAGAACACAAAAAAGCCTATCGCTACGAAACCGGGGAAAAGCATAAATACCTTGGCTGCTACTATCCACTTTCCATTATTTCAACAAAGGAAGAACCTCATGTCACATTACAAGGGAGTAACATCGTTCTTTATACCGATGACTCCAAAGACCGAAAAGAAAATGCCTTTATCCTGGATATGTGGTATCGTGAAAAAGCCCGGGAAGTTTTTGTTCCCATTTTGGCTGACGCTGTGGTTAAAGCAGCGCCTTATAAAAAAATGCTTCCTAAATTGCGCATTTATCGCATGCTGGACCGTTGGGGATCGTGTTCACCCAAAAGCAAAATTTTAATTTTAAACCTTGAACTGATTAAAGTTCCTAAACCATGTATCGAATATATCGCTTTACATGAAATGATTCATTTCCGTTATCCCAGTCATGATATGGGTTTTTATGCAGCCCTCAGTAATCTTATGCCGGACTGGAAAAAATGGGAAGATCTTTTGAATGATAAGTATCCCATATAAAAAACAGGGATTGCAACAAACTGCAATCCCTGTTTTTTTATATTCTTATGCCTCAATCATGTTTTCGATATACCGGATGGCCTGAACTCCGGCAATCGCTCCATCCCCTGCTGCCGTTACGGCCTGACGAAGTGATTTTTCCCGGACATCCCCAGCGGCAAATACACCATCTATATTCGTATGCATATTTGCATCTGTCACCAGATAACCGCGGCTGTCCACCGTCAATTGATTGGCAACCTGCTGGGTTTGCGGTGCCTGACCAACAAACATAAAGACCCCATCCACAGGCATTTCTGTAATTTTTCCAGTTTTGACATTTTTAAGCCATACGCTTTGTACAATGCCGTCGCCGGCGACCTCTTCAACCACACTGTCCCAGACGATATCGAGTTTCGCATTGCTTTTAGCCCGGTCAGCCAAAATTCTTGTTGCCCGCAACTGATCCCTTCTGTGAATCACAGTGACCTTTGAAGCAAATTTTGTAAGGTACAGCGCTTCTTCAATGGCAGTATCCCCACCGCCGACCACCGCAACGTGCCGGTTTCTGAAAAAATTCGCATCACAAGTAGCGCAATAAGATACACCCATCCCCCGATGTTCATCTTCTCCCTTGCATCCCAATTTTCTGGGCTGAGCACCCGTGGCAATAATCAGTGTTTTTGTTTCGTGGACTCCATGATCTGTCGTCACGGCAATGGTTTGCCCCTTTTTCTCAAATCCTTTAAAGGCTTCGGTTTGAAAGGTAACCCCAAATTGAAGACATTGTTCCCGCATTCTCTGAGCCAGCTGAGGCCCGGTCACATCGGGAGTCGCTCCTGGATAATTTTCGACTGCGTCTGTTGTGGCAATTTGTCCTCCCATGCCGCCATTTTCAATGATGACAGTATCCAACATTCCTCTGGCTGCGTACAACCCCGCCGATAAGCCTGCTGGTCCACCGCCAATAATCATTACATCTACTTTCATCAGTAAATGACCTCCTCAATTTTATTGACAGATTTTGATTTTTTCATATCCATAATTTCTTTGGCAATATTGGCGGAATGGTCTCCCACTCTTTCAAGATTGGCCAATAAGTCCAGGAATATAACCCCACCATAAGCGGTACAATCCCCGGAAGTCAGACGCTTAATGTGCGTATTTTTATATTCCTCGGTTAATCTATCCGTTTCTTCCTCTTCGTCCAGTACTTTCCGGCAGAGCGCTTCGTCTTCCGTTTTTAACATTTCGACCACATCATCGATCAACTGTTTGCTCAGTTGAATCAATTGCTGCATTTCTTTTTCAGCCAGGCCGCTAAGGGTAATTTTTTCACGAATTTTCATTTGAGCCAACTCGGCAATATTTTCTGCATGATCCCCTATTCTTTCCAAATCATGAGCTCCCTGCAGGAAAAAAGCAACCCGGTCGTTTTCTTTCTGGGACAAATTCATATTGGACAGCCTGACCGAAAAATCGATCAGTCCATGTTCAAAATCATCAATACGTTCTTCCCGTTCAAAAACATTTTCGATGGCCTGTTCATCATTATCCATGATAGCCACACAGGATTTTTTAAAATTCTTTGAAGACATTTCTCCCATGTGAATAATTTCACGGCTTACCTGACCAATAGCAACCGATGGGTTATTGAGCAGCCGGTCATCCAATTGCAGTCCCTTTTCTTCTGCCGTTGTTGGAAATTTCTTCTCCAATAGCGCCACAAACTTGTCAATAATGGGATATAAAACAATGGTGTTACACACATTAAACATCGTGTGGGACATGGCTATCTGTCTTGCGATGTTGGGAACACTTTGACCAGCATCATTCGTCATGGTCCCGGAAATGCTGACCAAAAATTCGTAAATCGGGTTTACGGTTGTCGTTGCATCCATAATCCCTAATAAAACCATCACCCAAACAGCACCAAAAATGTTGACAAACAAATGGATAAATGCTGCGTTTTTCGCTGCAGTCGAGGTGCCAATGCTGGATAATAATGCTGTGACACACGTCCCGATATTGGTTCCGATCATCATTGGAATGCAGATTTGAATGGCATCTGTTCCCCCGACCTGAGAAAAAACCCCGGAGATGGCCAACGCCTGAAGCATTCCCAATGTTGCCCCTGAACTTTGCATAATGCCGGTAATCACCGTCCCAATTAATAACCCCAGGAAAGGATTCTTTCCATACGTTATTAACCAGTTTTTAAACACATCACTGTCTTTAAGGGGTTCCATTGTTGTGCTCATTGTGCTGATTCCAAAGAAAATAATACCAAATCCCAATACAATGCTGCCGACATCCCGGGTACTCTTTTTCTTTCCAAAAAGCGCCATAAACGTCCCGATTCCAATAAATAACGGCGCGATTGCATCAACGTTAAAGGCGATTAACTGCGCCATCACCGTCGTCCCGATATTGGCTCCCAAAATGATCCCCGCCGCCTGGGTCAATGTCATCAGCGACGCGTTGACGAATCCGACAACCATGACCGTTGTCGTGCTGGAGCTTTGAACCATAATCGTAACGACAATCCCGACTAAAATTGCCTTTAAACGATTATTGGTCAATACTTCCAACAGATGTTTCATCCGACTTCCAGCAATAATCTTTAAGCTTTCGCTCATGATATGCATTCCGTAGATGAATAACCCTAAACCACCAAACAGACCAACGCACATTGTAAAAGTCATTAAATTTTCTCCTCAGCTCTTGCTTCCGTTTTATTAATTATCAATTGTTCTCAAATATTCTCCACGTTAATTCTAACACTTAAAACCGTTAACGTTAAGTAAAATCTCAAGTAATTTCCTGACCTTATTTAATCATATATTCTATGTACATCCATCTGCATTCTGTGTTAAAATGATGAGTATTGATTATATTAGGAGGAATGACATGTCAAGTTTCACGATGAATGAAATAGTTAGTTTGGCCAAGATGCGGGGGATTGTTTTCCCCGGATCAGAAATCTATGACGGCCTTGCAAATAGTTGGGATTATGGGCCCATCGGCGTCGAAATGAAAAATAATGTTAAACGCGCCTGGTGGAAAAAGTTTATTCAAGAATCTCCTTACAATGTTGGCCTGGATGCTGCCATTTTAATGAATCCCAGAACCTGGGTCGCATCTGGTCATGTCGGTGGGTTTAATGATCCTTTAATGGACTGCAAAAAATGTCAATCCCGTTTCCGGGCTGATAAATTGATTGAAGATTATTTCCATAAAAAAGGGGAAGATGTCGTTGTCGATGGATGGTCCAACGAAAAGATGGAAGCTTTCATTAAAGATAACAATATCGCCTGCCCGGATTGTGGCGCGACCGATTTCACTGAAATCCGTCAGTTTAATCTGATGTTCAAAACGTTTCAGGGGGTTACTGAAGACAGTACATCCCAACTTTATCTCCGGCCTGAAACCGCTCAGGGGATTTTTGTCAACTTTAAGAATGTCCAGCGGACAACCCGTAAAAAGATTCCATTTGGTATTGGACAAATTGGCAAATCCTTTAGAAACGAAATTACCCCGGGTAACTTTATTTTTAGAATTCGTGAATTTGAACAAATGGAGCTGGAATTCTTCTGTGAACCCGGTTCTGATTTAGAATGGTTTGCTTTCTGGAAGGAACAATGCCGCAAATGGCTCTTCTCGTTAGGGATGAAAGAAGGAAACCTGCGGTTTAGAGATCATGAAAAAGAAGAATTATCCCATTATTCCAATGCGACAACAGATGTCGAATACCTCTTCCCATTTGGCTGGGGCGAACTTTGGGGCATTGCTGACCGGACTGATTTTGACTTGACCCAGCATCAAAACGAATCGGGGAAAGATCTTCGCTATCAGGATCCTTCAACCAATGAAAAATATATTCCATATTGTATTGAACCCTCCCTGGGCGCTGACCGGATGTTTCTGGCTTTCCTCTGCAATGCTCTCGAACATGAAGAACTGGAAAATGGTGAAACCCGTAATGTCATGAAACTGCATCCATATTTATCTGCATTTAAAGCTGCTGTGCTTCCGCTTTCCAAAAAACTCCACGACAAAGCGACTGACGTTTATGCTGAACTGGCTAAAGATTTTAATATTGACTATGATGAAGCCGGCAGTATTGGCAAGCGTTACCGCCGACAGGACGAAATAGGAACACCCATGTGTGTCACCGTTGACTTTGACACCCTGGATGACAATTGCGTCACCATTCGTGACCGGGATACCATGGAACAAATCCGGATGCCGATTGCTGAAGTGAACAATTATATTGCTCAGAAAATTGATTTCTAATCCTCTTTTTTGATCCGCTAACTAAAAACACCCGGCGCAACTGATTGCGTCGGGTGTTTTTTAAAGATCCATACGATACAAGCCGTGTTCATTACAACAATAATAAAGGGTCATTTTTCTCCTTTTTGGAAAACGAACGGATAGTTCCTGTTCGGGATACGTCCTGATCAAATGGATGTGATTGCAGCCTGCCGCTGCAATAAATGTCACATAATGCTCCTTTGTCATGGGATGATTCGGACAAGTCATATACCACTCATCCTCAACGGTTTCAATCTTCAAATTGTGCAGCTGATCCGGTTTCTGAACGGGTAATGCTGTGAGCATCTTTCCGCAGCATGTGACTTCTGCCGGCCCCACTGAGGAAATAATATTGCCGCAGTCCGGGCAGCGATAGAACTGTATTTTTTTCATATCGTCGCTATCCTCTCCGTTGATGACAAACTCGCCATCTAAAAGCTGTCTGCTGTCAATGCCAAACAGCCGGGCCAACGCTGGTAATAATGAAATATCCGGGCATCCGATTCCTCTTTCCCACTTGGATATCGTCTTATCACTCAAATGCAGGCAATCCGCCAATTGTTTTTGGGTCCACCCTTTTTCTTTTCGCAGATCCATAATCAGTTTTCCTGTTTTTTGCGGGTTCATTGTCCACCTCCAGATTGATCATACTGCTATCGCTCTGTTTTTTCAATCAACGCTGCGTCGACACTTTAACTGTCCAGCTTAAGCACTGCCATAAACGCTTCCTGAGGCACCTCTACTGATCCCACTTTGCGCATTCTCTTTTTACCTTCTTTTTGCTTTTCAAGCAGCTTGCGTTTTCTGGAAATATCGCCGCCGTAACACTTCGCCAATACATCCTTTCTCAATGCCGAAAGGGTTTCCCTCGCGATAATGCGATTGCCAATCGCTGCCTGTATCGGTATTTCAAACATTTGTCTCGGAATACTTTCTTTTAATTTTTTGGCAATGGCCCGTCCGCGGACCGGTGCTTTATCCCGATGAAGGATAAATGAAAGGGCATCCACCATTTCTCCATTGAGTAAAATATCCATTTTCACCAAATCCGAAGGCCTGTATTCTTTGATTTCATAATCTAAAGAGGCATAACCACGGGTCCTGGATTTAAGCGCATCAAAGAAATCATATATAATTTCGTTTAAGGGTAACTCATAATGCAGTGCAACCCGGGTCTCCTCGATATAATCCATATTGATATATTCTCCCCGCCGTTCCTGACATAACTCCATGACAGATCCCAGGTAATCACTGGGAACCATAATGGTGGCATTGACGATGGGTTCTTCCATTACCTCGATTTCTGAGGGCTCCGGCAAATTGGTTGGGTTATCCACCCATGATTTTGTTCCATCTGTTTTAATCACTTTATAAATAACACTGGGGGCGGTCGTAACCAGATCCAGATTAAATTCCCGTTCGAGTCTTTCTTGAATGATTTCCATATGAAGGAGTCCCAAAAATCCGCAGCGGAATCCAAATCCAAGGGCAATGGACGTTTCTGCTTCAAACAAAAGTGAGGCATCATTCAGCTGAAGTTTGGCCAGCGCGTCTTTTAAATCTTCGTATTTTGCCCCATCTGCCGGATAGATTCCACAATAAACCATGGGGGTGATCTTTTTATATCCTGGAAGCGGTTGATCTGCCGGGCGGGCACTTTCCGTGATGGTATCTCCTACCCGTGTATCTCCCACCGTTTTAACGCCGGCTGTAACATATCCCACGTCTCCTGCTGTCAATACTTTTCCAGCAATTAATGCATTTTCAAAAAATCCGACTTCTTCGACCTCAAAATCTTTTCCACCGGCCATTAAATGAATTTTCATCCCCGCTTTGAGCGTTCCCTGCACCACTCTGACCGATGCGATAACGCCCCGGTACTGATCGTAATAGGAATCAAAGATCAATGCCTTTAACGGCGCTTTGGGATCTCCGGTCGGAGCTGGAACATTCTTAACGATATCCTCCAAAACTGCATCAATATTAATGTCATTTTTGGCCGAAATCAGTGGCGCTTCTTCAGCATCCAGCCCAATGACATCTTCAATTTCTGCTTTGACTTCTTCCGGACGGGCACTTTGCAAATCAATTTTATTAATTACCGGCAGGACTTCCAAATCGTTATCCAGTGCCAGGTACACGTTGGCAATCGTCTGAGCTTCTATGCCCTGGGACGCATCCACCACCAATATCGCCCCTTCACATGCTGCAAGACTTCTGGAAACTTCATAGGTAAAATCCACATGTCCCGGCGTATCAATCAAATTTAATATATAATCCTGTCCGTCAGCCGCTTTGTATAAAAGACGGATGGCTTGCAGTTTTATGGTAATGCCTCTCTCCCGTTCTATATCCATATTGTCTAAAATCTGATCTTCCATATCCCGTTTGCTGACAAGCCCGGTTTTTTCGATCAACCGGTCAGCCAGTGTTGATTTACCATGATCAATATGGGCGATAATTGAAAAATTACGGGTTCTTTCCTGTTGTGTCAATGACATACTTTCTCCTTCAAATTTTCTCTTCTGTATATTGCATTTAGTTTAACAATTCTGTGAAAAACTTGCAAGAATTTCCTTGTATTGAAAAGTTCACTGTGTTATACTTCATATGTTATAAATAAATGAGGAGGTACTCAATGGCTAACATTAAATCTGCTATCAAAAGAGCAAAAACTAACGAAAAGTGCCGTATACGCAATAAAGCAGTTCGTTCAAATCTTAAGACAACGGTCAAACATTTTGACGCTGCTGTAATTGAAGGAGATGCTTCAAAAGCACAGGAAGCTTATAATTTGGCTGCTAAACGTCTGGATAAGGCAGTTGCCAAACACGTCATTCATAAGAATGTCGCTTCCCGCAAAAAAAGCGCTATGGCAAAAGCTCTTAATCAAGTAACCGCCTAACTTCTCGTTTATACCCCAACAATCAAACCCGTGTCTCAAGGGTCAGACGTACCATATGGTGCGTCTTTTTTTATTGGTCGTTAATCCCCCACATCAAACGTTCCAATCCCAATTCGGGATCAATCTCCCCATTTTTCATTGCCATATCCAAATCTCCCAGCGTCATAATGAGTTGATATAATTTTGCCATTTTAAAATGATGACTGTTGGCCATCATCTTTTTTACAACATAAGGCGGTCTGCTCACTTTTTTGGCAATAACCGAAGGTAATTCCCGGCGTTCTGAAAGAATTCTCACCATGGTCATCGTACGAATTTGTCCGGCAAGCAGCGCAAAAACACCAAAAGGAGATTCGCCTTCCAAATAAAAATTCTTTAACATCAGCATGGCCTGATCCATCTTTCCCGTCACAGCGCAATCAATCATTCTAAAAATATTATCATCAATGGTCGGTGGAAGGGTCGCCTCCAAATCATCCTGGGTAATCATTTCTTTTTCCCCGACATAATGGATCAGCTTTTCGATCTCATGATCCACCATTTCCATATTCTGACTTTCATTGGTCAGATACCGGGTTTTCTCCAGGAATCGGTTAATTACTCTTTGGGTTGTCTTTTTACCCGCCTGATGAAACCGGCGGCCAATCCATTTTTCCAGCTCAATTTGATTGAGCTTATCAAAACTTACGATGGCTGCCTGCTGTTTTAAGCATTTGTAGATTTTCTTTCTTTTATCGGGTTTGCTGTCGTAAAGAACCAAAAGCGTCGTCGGTTCGGGATCCTTTAAATAGTCACAAAAGTTTTGGATGATTGTATTATCAGCTGTATGGGGAATACCGGTCTCTTCCCTTACCACCACCACGCGATAAGGGCTCATCATGGGCAACTGACGGCAAATGCCTGTAATGTCCGCAATGTCTGCCTCTTTATCTTCAAAACGCATGACATTGATTTGTTCCAAACCTTCCGGGATAATGCTTTGAATGAGGCTTTCCTCCATCATTGATGCAATATGGCGTTCCGGACCCGTAAACAGATAAACGGCATTTAAATCCTGAGCTTTAATTTTTTTGATTAATTCCTGATATTTCACTGGTTTCCTCCGAGATAGGTATGAACCCATAACTGCTCGCCATTGGTTCGTATTTCCACGGCACCTTCCTGATCTGTCCGGTAACAGGTTGCCTGACTGTTGTCAATCGTCTCCAGGACTTCCTGGGTCGGATGCCCAAAAGTATTATGCTGTCCCACCGAAATGACAGCAGCCACCGGGGATGCACTGCGCAAAAAAGCCGGAGATGTCGCGGATGAACTGCCATGATGTCCTATTTTCACAACATCACATTGTATCAGATTTGCATTCAATTGAGGCTCCGTTTCTAATCCTGCATCCCCGGTGAAAAGAAAGGCCCGCTTTCCGTAGCTCAAACGGATAACCAAAGAAGCTTCATTTTGTTCATCATCCGGTACTTTTTGCGTTTCCTCTGTCGGCCACAAAACATCCATCCGGACGCCATCTTCTGTCCTAAGTGTCGATCCCCGGGATAACGTAACCACTGGAATCTTCTGTTGTTTTTCCAGGGCATTTCCATTGTATTTGGTACTGATATATATTTTATCCACTGGCATTTCTGTCAAAAGTTCTTCAATTCCCTGGGCATGGTCCTCATGATTATGGGAAATAAAAACACCGTCCAAATGTGTAATCCCCTTTGAATACAGCGCCGGTAGCAGCACTTTTTCAGAGATGGGTGTCTTATCGGATACGGATGTTTCCCCATACTGACGGTATCCGCCACCGTCGATGAGATAATTGCCCCCTTTTGGCGTTTGGATGAGAATGCTGTCACCCTGGCCGACATCCAAAAAAGTCACGGTCAAATCTTTGGGCCATAAATTCATGACAACCAAGCCAACAATCAAAAGCGGCAGCACCGACCAAATGGCAATCTGCTGCTTAAAATGGTGCGGATTAAAGTATCCTGCCGCCCAAAAAGCGATCAACGCAATGAAGACAGCCTCAAGAACATTGAGCCCTCCTCTGTGGAAGTTAAGCATTTTAAACGTCGAGAAAATTTTTGTGAGCCACAGAACAACCGTAGCCAGTGCATTGGGTAAAAAAGCCAGCGTCCTGGCTAAAAAAGGGAAAGCCGCCATCAACGGTACACTGATAAAAGCCATGATCAATAGCAGACCAACCAACGGGACAACAACGACGTTAGCGGCAAAAGCAACCAGATTAACAGTCTGAAAATGATATAACGTAAACGGTAATGTCCCAATCATGGCGCAGACGGTAAGGACCAGCGCCTGAATAATTCGTCCCGGATTTCCTATTTTTCTTGTATATTGCGTGAGCAAGGGCCGGTTAAATAACACAATCCCCAATACTGCTCCAAAACTCAGTTGAAACCCCGCCGCAAAAAGCTGTGCCGGAGAAATCAGCAAAATCAGAACGGCAGCCAGACACAAACCGGAGAATGCGTCGTAATGGCGTTTGGTCACTTTTCCAAAGACCAACGCCATGAGCATCATGGAGGCCCGGATTACCGACGCCGAAAACCCTGTCAGGGCGGTATAAAAAAACAGACACGGTAAAAGTACAGCCAATTGTCTGGCATCCCGAATCTTTAAGCAACCCAGTATCGCAATAATAAATGCATAAAGATATCCGACATGGAGCCCGGATACCGCCATGATATGTGAAATACCTGCATCGGTAAATAGTGTTTTGACGTCACTCTCAATGGTTTTATCCCCAAACAAAATCCCCCGGATCAACGCGCTTTGATCGGCTCCAAAATTTTGATCGCACACCTGCGTCATATGGATCCGCCAATTGGCGAGGGTGTATAAAAAGCCGTGCTGTCTGCCACCTTCTGTCAATTGGGCAGGTTCTTTAACATACATCAATCCGGCAATGCCCTGGGCTTTCAAATACGTATTATAATTGAATCCTCCAGGATTTCTTTTCTTCTCTGCCTGGGAAATCTCCCCCACCGCATGAATCACAGTTCCCGGGGCTGGCGTCTGCAGGGTTTCATTATAGTGAGCACAGGTCATCATCACTTTTCCAGAAATGGGCTGACCATTAACCGAAGTGATTTTGAGAACCCAACTGGTTGTCCGTGTCTTCTCCACCGGAATACTTTCAACCGTTCCAATGACACTCACCTGCTTGCTGTCAAAAGTAGAAGCAACGGTTTCTGTCCGCCACACGAGTGCAGCTGAATAGAGTCCGGCAAAATAAAAAAGGGTCACAAAAAAAATGCTTCCCCATCGAATTTTTCTAAATACAAAAGGAAGTGGTAAAAGCAATGCGGGTATTAAAAAACAAACAACCATTGGTGCCTGCCACGCGACCAGCAAAATCGCACAAATCATACCCCCAAGAGCCCATAATAATGGCCGCTTCATTGCCACCTCCCCGAATCCTTTTTAAAGATTGATAACTGACATGATCTCTGCTTTGGATACTCTTCCTTTAAATAAATCATTGGCAATCTCAAAATATTTTTGTGGTCTGACATCCGGACGAAAATGCGTTAAAACCAGATGCCGAACACCAGCCGCATTGGCCACATCGACAGCCTCATAAACGGAAAGATGTTTATCTGTTCCTTCTTTTTCTATAAACGATGCGTCGCATAACATGGCGTGGGTCCCCGACGCGAACGATTTAAGCGCGTCACACAGTGCTGTATCCCCGGTATACATAAAAGTCCACTTTCCATTATCAATTTTCACTGCAAAATCCTGAACCGGATGTTTCATTTCACAAAACGAAAACTTAAGTTGTCCAATTGAAAAAGTTAACGCTTCCGTGATGGGTTTAACATCAAACGCGTCCATTTGGGTCAGTCTTTTATAATCTTCTTCCGGATTTTGCGGTGCATATAACGTTATTTTCTGATGCGCCATTTCCAAAGCATATTGCAAAACATAAAGATCAGAAACGTGATCCCAATGAAGATGGGTTAAGACAATCGCCGTGATTGCTTTAAAAGAGCATACTGTCTGAAGATTGGCCAACGTTCCCGCTCCCATATCTAAAACAATTTTATCATGACCCTCTTCCAGTAAATATCCAGAACACGCCCCGCCCGCTCCGGGATAAGCGCCAGTATTCCCTAATACGGTTAATTTCATCTCACACACTCCTCCATGATTTTTCCTCTATTATACACCAAACATTCTCTTTCATGATGATCAAATTCTGTTATAATAGAGAAAATATGAAATTCCCATAAGTAGAAGGATGTTTTTTTATGTCTTCATCCCTTTGGCAAACACTGGAAGAACTGAAAAAAAAGAAATGGGTTGATCTGACTCATCCGTTGGACAACGCCAGTCCCTATTGGGACGGTATGCCTGATGGCGTTCTTTCCCTGGCTGATGTTGCTGTTCCTTACGAATCCATGAACCTGTGTATCCAAACGTTCACATTTCCCGGACAAATGGGGACACATATCGATTACCCGGCCCACTTTATCCCCGGCGGCCGGTTGGCCGGTGATTTTGATTTAAAAGAAACGGTATTGCCTCTCGTCGTCATCGACTTAAGTGAAAAAGTAAAAACCAATCCGGACTACGAAATTACCGTTCAGGATATTTTGGATTTTGAAACGCTTCATGGCTGTATCCCTAAGGATGCATTTGTTGCCATGCGTACTGACTGGAGCCAACGCTGGCCCGATGCCAAAGCGCTGGCCAATGCTGACGCTGCAGGGAATGAACATTTCCCCGGATGGACGATTGACGTTTTGAAATTTTTATACGATCAACGCGCTGTTGCTGCCACCGGCCATGAAACACTGGATACCGATGCCGCTGTTACCAGCACTGCTGTTGGTGATCTCCAGGCTGAACGCTTTGTTCTGGCCCGGAATAAATTTCAGCTGGAGGCCATGGCACATCTCAACGAAGTCCCAGCCACCGGTTCTCTGATTGTTATCGCCGCCCCGCATATTGTCGAAGCCAATGGCCTCCCCGTCCGTGCCTGGGCCATTTTACCCTGATTTCTTGTTTTTCCAATATAAAAGAGCCCGTCCGGAGGACGGGCTCTTTTATTGAACAGATTAGCGAATCACTTGATTGTGAATATCTTGCATCCGCATGTCCGTTTCTGCAATTGTATCGGCACATTCTTTCAGGGATTGAGAAACCCCTTTGGGAACATTTTCCGGATCCGCCGCTTTATATCTCAGTTGATGCTCCAGACTGGCCCAAAAATCCATTGCGATCGTTCGAATCTGCACTTCAACTTTGACCAATTCTTTGTGATCGGAGAAAAAGACAGGTAAACGAACAATTAAGTGAAGACTCCGGTACCCATTGGGTTTCGGATTGGCAATATAATCTGTCACACGAATCAGATCGATATCATCCTGAGATTTCAATAAATTTTTAATGGTATAAATGTCCTCGATATAAGGACAAATGATCCGGACCCCCGCAATATCATCCAAATATTTAATGGCTGATTCACAGGTGACATCATGACCCTTCCGCTTTAGTTTTTCAACGATGCTCTTGGGTGATTTGACCCGGGATGACATCGAATGGATGGGGTTGCGCTCATGGGTATTTTGAAATTCATCATTAAGAATTTCCAGCTTTGTGCTGACTTCTTTAATCGCCGAGCGATACGTATTTTGCAAATCAAAAAGCTCACTGATCAGGGTTTGCGCCATTTTTTGAGGATCTTCACCCTGTTGTGTACACTCTTTTAAAATATCAGGATCCACCTCTTCAAGAACTTCTACCATTGGTGTGTTATCTGTTATTTTTTCATTCAGCATTGTTTTTCACCACGCTTTAAAAGTCAAACAATGTTTTGGGGTTCGTTGATCAACCAGCACCGTACATTTTCAAAAACGATGGCCGCACGTTTGTATAACGATTCCTTTGTCGCAAAAGCAACATGGGGCGTCAACACTGTATTTTTAGCAGAAAGCAGGGGATGATCTTTGGGCAAAGGGGGTTCCTGTTCAAAAACATCGATTCCTGCTCCAGCAATAGCTTCTTGATTAAGGGCCTCTGCCAGTGCCCCATAATCAACCACACCGCCCCTGGCTGTATTGATCAACACAGCGCTCGCCTTCATACAAGCGATTTCTTTTTTACCAATCAATCCTTTTGTATCATTTGTCAAAGGAAGATGAAGGGATACGATATCACTTTCAGATAAGACATCCTCCAGGGATTTATAGGTAATCCCCATAGCGACCCCTTCCTGACGAACGTGCCGGCTGTAAGCCAGCAACTGGCATCCAAACGCCTTTGCCAGTTCTGCAACCCGTAAACCAATGGCCCCAGTACCAATAATTCCAAAGGTTTTTCCACTGATTTCATTCCCTATTTTGTATTCACTGGATCCTTTTCTGATCGTTTCATTGCAAACCGGAATCGAACGATATAAATCAATCGCCAATCCAAAAGCGAGTTCCGCCACTGCGTTGGTGGAATAACCCGCTGCATTACAAATCATAATATTGCGTTGTCTTAAACAATCAATATCGACATGATCTGTTCCCGTAAAAGCGATGTCCACCATCTTTAACTGGCTGCATTGATCAATCACATTCTTTTTCAAAGGCTGATTCGCCAAAATAATGACGTCCGCATCTTTAACTCTTCCGACCAATTCCTCTTCTGTTTTGGCACGATCATTATATGCTTTTATATCATGGCCATCTGCCTTTAAAAGCATCGTTAATGCTAGAAATGAATCGTGGGTAATGCCTAACGGTTCCATAATCACAATTTTCATTCTTCTTTTTCCCTCCTGTTTATTGTATCTTTTCTTCTGATTCTACAATAGTGCGAACCCTTTCCCGGTCAAAGCCTCTGGACAATAAATTGCGAATAATCCGTTGTTTAAGCTCCCAGCCTTCGTAGCCCTTCCGGGATTGCATCCGATAGTATTTTTGGTAATAACGGGCAAGCTGTTCATCAGATTCCCCATCATTGTTATGGTCTGTGTCCTTCGCTGTATCCTTTAATCCGTTGAGAAAAGGACGGATCATATCAAACGTATAACCCCTTCGGGCCAAGTACGCACTGATTTTTTGTTTTTGCTTCACAACCGGCTCTCCGGCATATTTTTTTTGTGCCCATTCAAATTGGCGTTCACAGCATTTTTCTTCCGCTTCTGGTGAAAAAAAATCATCAACCAATGCCAGGTTATTCTTTGTAATGCCTTTTTGCCGAAGCTGCTGCAATATTCTTCGTCTTCCGAAGCATTTTCCCTGTTTATTAGCTTCACAGACATGTTTCACAAAATTGGCATCATTGATATACCCATAATACTTGAGTTTATCCATTGTTTCTTCAATCGTTTGCTCCGGATAATTCTTTTTTTCCAGATATAAGCGCATTTCAGATTCAGACCTGTCCCGGTACGATAAATAATTCATACACCGGTCAAATGCACTTTGCTTTTCCTTTTTTACCAAATGACTTCCTCCATTAAAAAGAGCCACCAGATCTCTCTGATGACCCTATTATATCAAAGTAATCTTCTAATTACTTAAAAAACGCCTAAAAGTTCAAATAATTTTGAACATTTTGCCGCGCTCCATTGTACCGAATTTCAAAATGACAATGGTTACAGGTTGAATCCCCGGTACTGCCCATTTCTCCAATACATTGCCCCTGAGTAACGCTCTGACCTTCAGCTACACCGACGGCGCTCATGTGTCCATACAGTGTTGAATAGCCGTTGCCGTGATCAATTTGAACACAGCAGCCATAACCACCCCAATCGTAATTTGTTGCCATGGTCACCGTCCCGGCCGCCGATGCGTATATTGGCGTACCGTAACCATTGATAATATCAATGGCTGTCGTCTGGCCATGGCTTCCGCCATCGCCAATGGTTCCGCTTGCCGGCATAATAAATTGCCCGGAGCCGCTAATGGCCGGATGATCAGATGCCGATGATGTGGCGGTCGCCTGAGTTCCCACTTTTTTAACACACTTGACCGGTTCTTTTGTCTGATTTTCAGATTGGATTGTTTTGGCCACTTCCTGCCCATTTTCATAGGTGATCAGTGCATCCACATCCTTTGACCCTTTTTCGCCGGCCTGTATGATTTCTTCTTTTCCCGCCGTGAGACTATCGTCCTGCTGTTCTTCTGTTTCAAATGGAATTTCTTCTGAATACTGCTTTTCGACAGTCGTTGAAACCGTAAGCGCCGGTTTGGACTGGGTGGTTGTAATCACATCTCCTTCATTGAGGGCGGATAAATCTTTATCCTCATTGAGTTTTGACAAGGTCTCTACCGTCATTCCATTGTTGGCCGCCACCTGGGAAATGTCTCCTGCCTCGTCCTTTGACACGGTATTCTGTGTCACAACACTGCCGCCATTTTGGAGCGTATCCATTGCCTGATGATAATCCCCACTTTTTACCAAATCCGTCGATTCTTCTTGAACTGCAACTTTTTCTTTGAACCGGCAATCTTTGACCGAAGCACCCTCTACAGTTGCAAACTGGTTTTTATAATCATTAAGAATTTGATTTGCTTGCTCCTCGGATGCCACATGGGCCACATTCTGCCCATCAATATTTATCACTGCCCCTTTGAGTTTCACATTTAATCCGTCACTTTTAAATGCGTCACTAACTTCTGTCATATCCATCTTGGCTCCCGTATCAATAACGGGTTTTAAAACCACCTCATCGGCAATGTAGGCATTATCTTTGCCTGTTACAAATTGTACCGTACGGTTGAGGTCTGCCATCGCTTCTTCAACCACCGATGCATTTCTGACACAGCCAATGCTTTGACCATTTACAATAACGTCATATCCTTTGGTCTGCGCCCGTGCCACACACGAAGCGCCCATGACAATAAAGGCTGCCAAAATGATACCGGCTGACCGTCGGGCTAATCCTTTCTTTTTCATCTCTTTTTCCCTAAAGTGCTTTTTTGTTTTCAGAGCCATCTTTCCCTCCCGAAAGCATAATCTTTTCATTATAATGATAAATTATAACATGAGCTCAAAAAATACTCAATTTTTTTGTTACGATTTGTTACATTTTGTATATATTTATTAAGATTATCGGTAAAAAATAGATTTGTGATATACTAAGAAAAAATGAACAAAGAAGGAAAAACGATGGAATCCAAAAACAAATTATCTTTACGTATTCCCCAGTGTGGTTCGCTTTCTTTTTACAGAAGCCTTTTACACCATCCCATCCTTACCACCTTCAGGGATTTGATGTCCACGTATCAGACTGAGGACACGGTTGTATGCCAGGATCTTTATTTTCAGCTTAAAGCAAAGTTATTGGCCTACAGTTTTAAAAAAAATGAAGCTTTTCAATACGCCAAAACGCCATGGAAAGATTATATTATTTCGGAAATTGTTTCCAATGAAAATCCTCTGACTTTACTCTTTGAAAGGGGAATCGTCTCAGATAAACATCCTTTTTATAAGAGCATGGAAACGGATATCCAAATATTAAATGATTTATACCATTTTAACTGGAAACAGTTTTTAGATCAAACTGGACTGGATGATAATAATATATTCGATATTACTATTTTCTTTCCCATGCCTCCCCATGACACCATTGCAGCAGCCTTTAAGACTGGAGATTTATCCACTGTCTTTCATGCCATTAACCGATACATTCGCGAAAATGGCCTTGGCCTTTTCGAGAATAACACGAGTTTTAAAATCAACCTGAGCGGCAATTTAGTTTCTATTCCCTCCCGCACTTATAAAACAATGGATACCATTATTGGCAATGATCGTCAAAAAAATGCGCTGATCACAAATACCGCTGCATTTATTAAGCATTACACCGGATTGAATGTTTTGCTCAAAGGGGATATGGGGACAGGAAAATCCACAATGGTTAAAGCCTTATTGGAAACTTTTAAAGGCACTAAACTCCGGATGATTGAATTTAAAAAAGAACAAATTGAAAAACTTCCCTCAATCATTTCCCAGATTAAAGACAGGCCTTATCCCTTTATTCTATTTGTTGACGATTTATCCTTTGATGATAAAGAAAGCGATTTTAAGCTGTTTAAAAATATTCTGGAAGGATCACTGGAAGACAATCCTGAAAATGTACTCATCTATGCCACTTCCAATAAACGCCATTTGGTATCAG
>JAQWCN010000038.1 GCA_028705955.1 Eubacteriaceae bacterium | reverse complement strand
GCCTGTGGGTCCCGGGATATTTTGTGTATTCCACCCGGATTCTGACCCCGGCCATGGGTATTGCCGTGGCGGATATCCAAAACCCCGGCGGAATCATGGACTACGTCAAATCCTTTTTTGAGGGCCGTAGCGATGCCAAAGAAGCCAAACGGCTCAAGGCGGAAAAACAGAAGGCCAACAATATAAAATATACCAAAGGGTCTGCAAAGAACCCGGATATTATCAAACAGCAACAGGAAAAGAAGGGCGGTCAGCACGATGACAAACAATCAGAAGAACAGCCCGGCACCCAAAAACAATCCGGACCAGCGGCCGGCACTCCGGATCAGGGGGACCAGCACCGGTAAAACCAGAGAAGGGCCGATGGAAGGCGTACTGCAACTCTGGGATACGGCGATTCACTTTTATGTCTGGGGGACGAGGCATGCGAAAACCCTTGTTCTGCTCCACGGCAATGGCGAGGATCATCACATCTTTGCGGACTACGTTTCCCGCTGGCAAACCCGGTATCAGGTGATAACAATTGATACCCGGGGTCATGGCGATTCGGGGAAAGGCCGTCAGCCCTGGGATTTTAAACTTTTTGCAGAAGATGTCGCGCTGCTGATTAAAAAACTGGGCGTGGCGCCGGCCGCTGTTTTGGGTTTTTCCGACGGCGGCAACACCGCCATTCATTTGGCCCTTCAATATCCCCAAACGGTTAAGGCGGCCATTCTGGTGGGAGCCAACCTCCAGCCCGAAGGCTTGCGGCCCTGGTTTCGCGCGGGGGTGGCCCTCCGCTATCTGCGTTACACCCTCATGGCGCCCTTTAGCGCAAGGATTCGCAGGAGCCGGGAACTGTACGCCCTGATGATCAACGAGCCCCGGCTCAAACCCGGTCAGCTCAAACACGTGGCGGTGCCGGTTCTCGTGGTCAGCGGCACCAAAGATGTCATCCGGCGCAAACACAGCGAGGCCATGGTTAAAAATCTGCCCAAAGGACAGCTGTGTTATGAGGATCACGCGGATCATTTTGCCATGTTTCATCAGGTCGGGAAATACCAAAAGATTTTCGATGAATTTCTTGAATCCGTGTGGAATCAAGATTGAATATGTTATAATGTAAAAAAAATGAGGAGACAAGCATGTCTGATAATCAGGATAAACAATCGGGGAAACCCGTTGGAGATGATATTGTCGATATGGTATCCAAAGCCATCAGCTCCGTGGACTATGAACGTTTGGGGGAAATGATTGGCGGAACCGTGGACAAAGCGATTACCGAAGCCAAAAAAGGAATCAATAAAGGGCGCTACGAAGTTCAAAAACAAATGAAAGCGGCGTCGATCAACGCTGGCAAAGCACCGGTGCAAAAACCCATGCGGGCGCCCATGGCCAAAACGCCCCGGGGGACCTATTCCGGTCCGCTGATGATTGCGGGCTGTGTGGTGACTGTTGCCGCCTCGGCTTCTGTGGCCCTGGTCGCTCTGGCCTTTGGGATGGGCGTGGTGGCTCAGGCTGCGGCTCTTGGATTTTTGGCCCTGGGCGGCTATCTGGGCGCCTCGGCCGCCAGCGTGATGAAACGGGTCAAGCGGTTTGGCGTTTATAAAAAAGTGCTTCACGGCCGGGCCTATTGTGAAACGGCAGAACTGGCCGACGCCACCGGTAAAAGCAAGAGGTATACGGTTAAAGACCTCGATAAGATGATCGATAAAAAAATGTTTCCCGAGGGGCGTTTCAGCGATGACGATACGGTTTTGCTGCTCAGCGACGAAGCCTACGACGCATATGAAACCCTGATGACTGGGGAGCGGGAAAAAGCCCGGGCAGCCGAAGAACAGCGCCGCCGGGAAGAAGAAAACCCGGTGTATAAAGAAGTCCGCCTGGTCATCGAAGAAGGCGAAGCCAGCCTGAAGGAAATCGCCGCGGCCAATGCCGCCATTGCGGATCCCGCAATCAGCGCCAAGCTGGATCGTCTGGAAGCGGTTGTGCGCAAGATTTTTGAATTCATTAAAAAGAACCCGGGTCAGGTGATGGAAATGCGGCGCTTTATGGGGTATTACCTGCCCACAACCTTAAAACTGGTCAACGCGTATAAAGATCTGGAAGCTCAGCCGGTTCAGGGAAAAAACATCCGGGAATCCAAACAGGAAATCGAAGGCACCCTGGATACCATCAGCGGCGCATTTGAAAAACTGCTGGACAGTTTCTACGAAGATACGGCCATGGATGTCACATCCGACATCTCTGTGATGAAAAGCATGTTTGCCCAGGATGGCCTCAGTGAGAGCGGTTTGAGCATGCAGCAGGAGGACCAAGATGAACAATGATTTAAATCAGCCGACGCCGACCTTAACCCTGGATCCCTTTGGAAAAGAAGGGGAAGCCGCGCCCAAAACCGTCAACACCGGTAATCTGGCGCCGGAACAGGCAAAATTTGTGGAAGAAGCCAACCTGACGCCCCAGGAAGAAGAAATGGTCAACAACTTTGTGGGACAGATCGATATTACCAACAGCAACATGGTGATGCAATACGGAACCGGCGCCCAGAAAAAAATTGCAGATTTCTCAGATACCGCCCTGAACAGCGTACGGAGTCAGGATTTGGGGGAAGTGGGCGATATGCTGTCCGGCATGGTGGTCGAACTCAAAAAATTTGACGTCGACGACAAAAAAGGATTCCACCCTTTCAGAAAAGCAGGCAATAAAATTGCAGCGCTCAAAGCGCGGTATGCCGATGCCGAAACCAATATTAATAAAATTTGTGACGTCCTGGAAGGCCACCAGATTAAGCTGCTCAAAGACGTGGCCATTATGGACAAACTGTACGAAACCAATCTGACCTACTTTAAAGAACTTTCCATGTACATCGTGGCGGGCAAGCGCAAACTCGCCCTCGTCAGGGCCAACGATCTGCCCAAACTGGTGCAAAAATCCCAGGCCAGCGGCCTGCCGGAAGACGCCCAGGCGGCCAACGATCTCGCCTCCATGTGCAACCGCTTTGAAAAGAAAATTCACGACCTCGAACTGACCCGGACCGTGGCCATGCAGACGGCACCCCAGATTCGTCTGGTTCAGAACAACGACACCCTGATGGCGGAAAAAATCCAGTCATCCCTGGTCAATACGATTCCGCTGTGGAAAAGTCAGATGGTTCTGGCACTGGGGATTGCCCACTCCACCGAAGCGGCAAAAGCCCAAAGGGAAGTCACAAACATGACCAACGATCTGCTGAAAAAGAACGCGGAAACCCTGAAGATAAATACCATCGAAACGGCCAAAGAATCCGAACGGGGAGTCGTGGATATCGATACGTTAAAGAAAACCAACGAATCCCTGATCTCCACCTTTGACGAAGTGCTGCGCATTCAGGAAGACGGCCGGAAACAACGCCAACAGGCCGAAGCGGAAATGGGCGCCATTGAAGGGGAGTTGAAAAACAAATTGCTTGAAATCTCCCAGCGCAACGTCTGAAATTTCCAAAATGTTTAAGAAAAAGTTAAGGATAAATCAGGCGGATAAAAAGTGGGAATAATTGAAAATAAGATGAAAAAATTAACGCTGGGCGCGTTGCTCGTGCTGACCCTGCTGATGCTCTGCGGTTGTGCAGAAACCGGGGAAAAGGAAGGCTGCGGTGTTTGGCCGGAGTGCGCCAACACAAAAGGCGTGCCCAAACCGGCTTTTGATTACCGCATCAGCCAGTCCTTTGATAACGACGGCGTGACGGGCATTGTTTTTTCCGGCGTGACGTCAGATCAGGCAGACCGCTATCTTGGGCAGCTCAAGGCCGCTGGATTCACCTGGGTGGAATCCAGCTCGGAATATGACGGATCGGTATCTTATGTCGCCCAGGACACCGAAGGCATCAAACACCTGTGTTACACCTACGAGGGAAACGAACAGCGGCTGTCGATTTTTATCGATCAATTTGACAGTTAAACGGGCATCCGGTGTTTTATTTTCTGAAAATAATCACCTCAAGCATTCAGAAATCCCGGAGGAAAATCCAAAAGTGTAAATGGTTTTCAAACATGAAAATAATTAATTAAATTACATGTTGACATTAAGATTTTCAATTGTTATAATAATTGCCTTTACAATTGCAAATAATTCTGTTATAATAATGATTATCAATAAGCAGTGAGGTGATTGTTGGATGCAGAGAAAACGAGCGACGATTAACGATGTAAAAAAAGAAGTAGAAACTTATCGCGGCTGTCGTGTCAAGCTTGAAGCCCATAAAAGCAAAAAGAAGCTTTATCACAAAGAAGGAACCATCGAGGGGATTTACCCCAGCATCTTTACGGTAACTGTAAAGACCGAAAAGAGACCAACCCAGCGTTTGTCTTTTTCCTACTCTGATGTGTTGACACGCAGCGTTAAAATTGATTTGGTTGATGACCAGGGTGTCGAAGCCTTCTGTTATTAAACACAATCTGATAAATTGCCATGCCGGTGCGGCGTGGCTTTTTATTTTGCCCAAAAACAGACGCTCTTTTTGCACGGAAAGAGACGTTTTTTATATTGCCAAACGCCGGAAAATGGCGTAAACTAAAAGAAAAACAGATGGACAAGGAGGCAGTATAATGGCAGCAAAAATGTTAATGGTCGGCAGTGTAATGATCGATTTAATTCTTCAGATGGAACGGGTTCCGGAACCGTCAGAAAGCGTGCTGGGAACCAGTTATAAAAACGCCGGCGGCGGCAAAGGCTCCAACTCCGCAGTGGCCGCGTCCCGGCTGGGGGCCGATGTGGCCATGTACTGCACCCTGGGGAAGGATGCCAACGGCCAGGCCCTGATGAAAATGCTCCAGGCAGAAGGCATGGATCTGGAACAGGTCAAAATGGTCGAAGGCCTCAATACCGGCATGGCGGTTATTCAGCTGGAAGCAAACGGCGTGAACCGCATTGTCATCTTTAAGGGAGCCAACGACAATACCGCTGCGGACGATTTAAAGGCTGCTTTCGCCAAACAGCCCCAGGCGGTGATGATGCAGCTGGAAATTCCATTTGAAACCAACAAACAGGCTTTGACCCTCGCAAAAGAACAGGGAATCGTCACCTGTCTGGATGCCGGCCCGGCCCAGGATTATCCGCTGGAAGAAATGACAGGCCTGACCATTTTATCCCCCAACGAAACGGAAACCAAAGCCCTAACCGGCATTTTGCCCGGGGATGACGCCAGCTGCCTCAAAGCGTCCCAAAAACTGGTGGAACGCAGCGGCTGTCAGTATGTCGTGATCAAAATGGGTGACAAAGGCTCCTACGTTTACGGCGACGGCATTGCAGAATTGATTCCATCCTATACGATTGACTGTGTTGACCCCACAGCGGCGGGAGACGCCTTTACCGGGGCACTGGTCAAAACCTATGTGGAAACCGGGGATATCAAACAGGCGGCAGTCTACGCCAACGCCGTCGGCGCACTGGCCTGCACTACCCTCGGCGCTCAGCCGTCCCTGCCCACCGCTCAGGCCGTGGCGGATTTTATCGCCAACCACTGAGGTAAAAACATTGCTTTTGAGGCGTCTCCTGTGGTAAACTGAAAACATTGAAATGAGAATATGGAGGAGCTGAAATGGCATATACGATTGTGACAGATTCATCCTGCAATCTGACAGAAGCGATTATCGAAAATAATAACATCAAAATTTTGCCCTTGCATTTTATTGTGGATAACAAGGCGTATACCAGTTATACCGAAGGTGAGGTTACCGATCTCAAGCAGTTTTACACCATGATGCGTCAGAAAAAGGCGATCACCACATCTCAGATCACAAGGGGTGCCTGTGAAACGTGTTTTGCGGACCTTTTGGATAAGCAACAGGATATTCTGTACATCGGGTTTTCTTCCGGCTTATCCGGCACGTATCAGACCGCTCACATGGTGCTGGAAGAAATGAAAGAAAAGTATCCAAAACGGACGATTCTGGACGTGGATACCCTGGGTGCTTCTCTGGGGGAAGGCCTGCTCGTTTATCTGGCAGCGCAGAAAAAAGCGGAAGGCGCCGGGATTGAAGCCGTCCACACCTGGCTGATGGACAACCGCCTGCACTTGTGCCACTGGTTCACCGTGGACGATTTGTTCTTCTTAATGCGCGGCGGCCGGGTCTCTGCAGCGGCGGCGGCCTTTGGCTCTGTTCTGGGCATTAAACCCGTCATGCACATGGATGACGCGGGTCATCTGATTCCGGTGGAAAAGGTGCGGGGCCGGAAAAAATCCCTGCACGCCCTGGTCGATAAGATGCAGGCGCTGGCCATCGAACCGGAGAATCAAACGGTTTTTATCTCCCACGGGGATTGCCTGGAAGACGCCAAGCTTGTCGCAGACCGGGTCAAAGCCACCATGGCCCCCAAAGAAATTTTGATCAACTACGTGGATCCGGTGATCGGTGCCCATTGCGGGCCCGGAACCGTCGCCCTGTTCTTTTTGGGCAAACAGCGATAAAACAAAAACAGACCTGTTGCCGGCGTAATGCCAGCAACAGGTCTGTTTGCTTTTCAAATCAGTCCAGGGTCTTTTCTTTAATAAAGCCTTTGCGGTAAGCGGCGATGAGCATTTCCAGATCGTGCACCTGGTGCTGGATGTTCCGGCCGATATCCGTATCCGCCACCCGTTTGCGCTGAAGGTTGGTTTCAATCACCTGCTTGGTGGATTGAATATCCACGCCGTCCCGGATGGCCTTTTCCACCGATTCAAAAGGTTTCAGGCTGATTAAGGTCAGGCCGTAGGAATTGTAGGTCAGGGTGTAGCCGGCAATCCCGGTGGTTTTCTGATACGCCTTGGCAAAACCGCCGTCGATCACGAGCTGTTTGCCCCCGGCCCGGATCGGGCTTTCACCACTGGTGGCCTTAACGGGAACATGACCATTGATGATGTGTCCCACGGACGGGTCAATGCCGAATTCTTCCAAAATCATATCCGCCATGGTCGGGCTTTCGTCAATCATGGTGTAATAAGGCGTGTAGTTTTCCTTATGGGGCGTTTTATCGTCGATAAAGTAGCGTTCAAAGGTTGCCATCTTGTCCTTGCCAAACAGCGGGGAATCTTTGTTGCACCAGAGAAACCACAGAAAATCAGAGCGCGGCGGATCTTCGTCCATCGTTGTAAAATAAGCTTCCCGGGAGAGCTGGTCAAATTTATCCATCAACGATTTGCCGGCGTAATCGTGACCTTTGTAATGCCAACTCTTAAAGCTGCCGTCCCCGTTTAAGGGGATGCAGGCGTGGAAGAGCAGGTTGTCGTTGTAGATCAGATACATGCTGCCCTTGGCGTACATAAAGCGGATGTGCCGCTGAAGTTTGTCGCTGTGAATAAAGGAGTACACCAACCGGTCCAGCACCACGGCTTCTTCCGGACTGAGGGCCTCCGGATGTTCGGGATCGATGGTCGGGAAATTGGTATCGTTAAGGGGATACGCCACGCCGTCCACAGTCACCGTTCCGTTTTCCAGATCGAGCTGGCGCAGCAGCTGACGGTTGTCCATATCGTATTCGGGATGCCGGCCCACAATCATGTCTTCCACCTTAAACTGAATGATGGCAATGGCCTTGTGCATCCGGGTAATCAGATCGATTTCGGTATCGGTTTCCGCCTTTGCATCACTGATCTTGGGCCGGAATTTGGCACAGGGATCCTTGGCGTAAGCCCGGTTGGCAAAGGTGGCCAGGGGCAGAAGGTTAATGCCGTAGCCGTTTTCCAGGGCATCCATATTGGCATAACGCAGGGCGATACGCACCACACAGGCCACACAGGCCGGGTTGCCGGAGGCGGCACCCATCCACAAAATATCGTGGTTTCCCCATTGGAGATCCAGGGAGTGATGGTGCATCAGGTTTTCCATAACGAGCTGGGGACCTGGCCCCCGGTCGAAGATATCCCCGATAATATGCAGATGATCCGTGGTCAGCCGTTTGATCACACCGGAAATTTCCACAATAAAATGGTCGGCCCGGCCGTAATCCACCAGGCTGTGGATAATCTGGTTGTAGTAATCCTTCTTATTAAAGCGGTGTTCGTCTTCCTGGAGCAGTTCCTCCATGATATAGGCAAAATCGGCTGGAAGGGTTTTGCGCACCTTGGAGCGGGTATATTTGGAAGCCGCGGCCCGGCACACTTTTACCAGACGGTAAATGGTGAGCTGATACCAGTTTTCCAGATAGCGCCCCTGTTTTTCCTGCTTGATCAGCTCCAGCTTTTCACTGGGATAGTAGATGAGTGGAACCAGTTCTTCCAGGTCTTCCAGGGCAACGGTGCTGCCCAGTTCATCCATCACCTTGCGGCGGATGGCACCGGAAGCGTTTTGCATCACGTGGTTAAAGGCTTCGTTCTCCCCGTGAATATCCGTCAGAAAATGTTCGGTGGATTTGGGCAGGTTCAGAATGGCCCGCAGATTAACCACTTCACTGACGGAAGAGGTGATGTTCGGAAAATTCCGGGACAAGAGTTCCAGATATTTCCGGTTCTTTTTCAACTCAGCCTTCGTGAAATTATTCATATAAAATTTTACCCCCTTCAATTTTAAATAACCGTTTTAAAGAATGCATTTAATTATACCCTTCTTTATTTTAAAACAAAAGTGAAAAAATGAGCCAGTGGTGACAGTTTTTGGGAACACTATTGTCTCATATAACATTACTATACAAAAATATACAAGAACTTTGCTTAAAAATGCGAGATCATTTTGTTCCCGGGAGGGTCAAATTTGGCTGTGCGCACAATAAAAAGAGAAGCGACGGTAAAAAAAGGAAAAAAAGAGGGGGAAAAGTCTTTACAAAAACAGGTGGGTTCGTTATAATAAACAGGCAGTAAAAAAATGACGACTGATCCCATAGCTCAGCTGGAAGAGCGCTACCTTGACGTGGTAGAGGTCACAGGTTCGAGCCCTGTTGGGATCACCATTTTGAAGATAAGCGGGAGACCGCAAAAATAAAGCCCTGAGCCGGATACATAAGCTCAGGGTTTTTCTTTTGCGCCCGGCCGTTAAAGAAGCCCCGGTACATTGTGTACCGGGGCTTCTGATCGTTCTGCTACAATTATTCATTTAAAGCAGGCTGTCATCCAAAGAGCAGGAAATAACCGAACACCACAATCCCCAGGATAATCCGGTACCAGCCGAAGACCTTGAAATCGTGTTTTTTGATATAATTCATCAGGAATTTAATGGCGAAAACCGAAACGACAAACGAGACGATGACGCCGACAAGCAGCACTGCCAGTTCATTGCCGGCATAGCCACTGCCAAACTTGAGCACCTTGATCAGGCTGGCGCCAAACATGGCCGGGATGGCCAGGAAGAAGGTAAACTCTGCGGCGGTGGTCCGGGAGATGCCGATCATCAGCGCGGCGACAATGGTCGCCCCGGAACGGGAAGTCCCCGGGAAAACCGCGGCGATGAGTTGAAACACACCGATAAACAAAGCGGCCCGGTACGTAATGCCATCGATGGAGCTGACCAGTGGTTGCTCCCCGGCGTGGAGATTTTCGATAATGATAAACAAAATCCCAAACAGAATCAGCATAATGGCCACAGTCCACCAGTTGTAAAACAGGGCGTTAAAGATGTCATCAAAGGGCAGGCCGATAATGGCGGCGGGCAGGGTGGCCACGATAATTTTGCCCCACATGGTCATCTTCTTTTTGTCGGTTTTAAAACCGCCTTTAAAGGAAAAAGGGAAAAGCTTGTTCCAGTACAGAAACACCACGGCTAAAATGGCCCCCAACTGGATGACCACCAAATACATATCCATAAAATCTTTGGAAACATCCAGCTTAACAAATTGATCAAACAGGATCAGATGGCCGGTGCTGCTGATCGGCAGCCATTCGGTAATCCCTTCAATAATCCCAAACAGGACGGATTTGATAATATTCAACATTGTGTAAATCCTTTCGTTTTTTGATGCATTTATTATAACATAAATGGGAAGCGGGTGAAGGGATGTGTCAAAAATGTAAGGAAGGACGGGATGAAAAGCATCGGAGGGTGTGTTGCAGGGGTTTCCTTCCTTTGATACAATAGAAACATTAGCAATAATAAATCCGGGAAGGAAAATAAAAATGGATCAGGCGACAACATTTTGTGAGCATTGGCAGAACCGGGGCAACGAAAAACAGGATACCCAGTCCTTTTGGATTGCGCTTTTGGGTCAGGTGATGGGTGTGGAAGATCCCACGGAGGCCATCGATTTTGAAAAAACCGTTCAACTTAAAAATAAAAGTTTTATCGACGGTTATATTAAAAAGACCCGGGTGCTTATTGAACAGAAAGGGGCCCACATCGATTTAAGAAAAGGGGAGAAACAGTCGGATGGCACCCTGCTCACCCCGTATCAGCAGGCCAAGCGTTATTCAGACAACCTGCCCTATATCGAAAGGGCGCGGTGGATTGTGGTTTGTAATTTTAAAACCTTTGAGATTCACGATATGCAGACCCCTTTTGCGCCTCCGGAAATGCTGGCCCTTTCAGATTTGCCCAGGGAAGTGTACCGGCTCCAATTTTTGGTGGACGCAGGCAGCGAGGATATTCACCGGGAAGAAGAAGTTTCGGTTCAGGCGGGGCGGATTGTCGGTGAGATTTACGACGCGCTCCAATCCGAGTATCTCCATCCCGAAGACCCGGCTTCCATGAAAAGCCTGAATGTGTTGTGCGTGCGCCTGGTCTTTTGCCTGTACGCCGAAGATTCCGGGTTGTTTGGTGCCCATGGCTTGTTTCATGATTATTTGCGGCAGTACACCGCAGGGCAGATGCGCGACGCCGTGATCGCCCTGTTTAAAGTGCTCGACACACCGGAAGTTGCCCGGGACCCGTATCTGGACGAAACCCTCTCCCATTTTCCCTACGTCAACGGTGGTTTGTTTGCCGATAGTGCCATCGAGATTCCAAGGTTTAACCAAAACATTGCAGACACGCTGCTGGTGCAGGCTTCTTCGGATTTTGACTGGTCCGAAATCAGCCCCACGATTTTTGGCGCGGTGTTTGAAAGTACCTTAAACCCGGAAACCAGACGCTCCGGCGGCATGCACTACACCTCTGTGGAAAACATTCATAAAGTTATCGACCCGCTGTTTTTAAATGATCTGGCGGCGGAACTGGACACCATTCTGGCCATCAATAATCTAAACAGCCGGGGGAAAAGCCTTGGGGATTTTCAGGATAAACTGGCGGGATTGTCCTTCCTGGACGCCTCAGCCGGCAGTGGTAACTTTTTGACCGAGACTTATCTGTGTCTGCGCAAGCTGGAAAATACCGTCATCCGGGAACGCATTGACATCCAAAAAGGACAGGAAAAGGGACAGGTCGCCATGGGGACAGCCATCAACCCCATCGCGGTGAGCATCCGCCAGTTTTACGGCATCGAAATCAACGATTTTGCCGTGACCGTCGCCCGGACTGCCCTGTGGATTGCCGAGAGCCAGATGTTTGACGAAACCATGAAAATTCTGTACAGCGATTTTGATTTTCTACCCCTGACCACTGCGGCCAAAATTGTGGAAGGCAACGCCCTGACCCTGGACTGGGAAACGGTGGTGCCCAAAGGGGAGCTGAATTATATTATGGGGAACCCGCCCTTCCTGGGCTATTCCATGCAGAATAAAGAACAAAAAGCAGATTTAAAAGCGGTCTATTCCAACGCCAAAGGCAAACCCTATCCCCATTCCGGAAAAATTGATTTTGTTTCCGGGTGGTATTTAAAAGCGGCCCGGTATATGCAGGACACCAATATTTCGGCGGCTTTTGTGTTCACCAATTCCATTACCCAGGGGGATCAGGTCGCGCCGATTTGGAAACCGGTACTGGAAGAATACCACATGCACCTTCACTTTGGGTATCAGACGTTTAAATGGCAAAGCGAAGCGGCGGATAAGGCGGCGGTTCATTGTGTCATTATTGGGTTTGGTCCAACAGATGTTCAACCCAAACTCATTTTTCAAGAGGCCAATCAGCCGGTAAAGGCACAACAATTAAACGCCTATTTACTGGACGCTCCCAATGTGCTGATTGAAACCCGGAAGAAACCATTGTGTGACGTACCGGAAATGATCACAGGAAACCGACCGGCGGATGGGGGAAATCTGATTATTGAACAGGAAGATTACAATGATTTTGTGAAAAAAGATCCGCTTTCAAAAAAATATATCCGGCCTTTTATGGGAAGCCGGGAGTTTATTAACCGAAAGCCCCGACACTGTTTATGGCTGGTTCACTGCCCGCCAGGGGAACTGCGAAAAATGCCAGAGGTTTTAAAAAGAGTGAGAGCTTGCCGGGAGGATCGGCTTAGAGCAAAGGACGCAGGCCGGAGAAAATTGGCGGATACGCCAGCATTGATGCGGGAACAAATTGAAATGGGAACAGAATATATTGTGATTCCACGAGTTTCTTCAGAAAGACGTCGTTATGTTCCTATCGGTTATGTTAAAGCAGAAGTTATTGTTAGTGATGCGGTTTTAATTATTCCGGGTAGCACGCTTTATCATTTCGGTATCCTGACTTCCAATGTCCACAACGCCTGGATGCGGGCGGTGGCCGGGAGACTAAAAAGTGATTACCGTTATTCCAAGGATATTGTCTACAACAATTTCCCCTGGCCCGATCCCACCCCGGAACAAAAAGCCCTGATCGAAAAGACAGCAGCCGCCATTCTCCACGCCCGGGAACGCTACCCCCAAAGCTCCCTGGCCGATCTTTACGACGAAGCCGTCATGCCGCCGGAACTGCGCAATGCCCACCAGAATAACGATCTGGCTGTGATGCGGGCCTACGGGTTTTCCGTTAAAAAGATGGACGAAGCGGCCTGCGTGGCCGAACTGATGAAGCGGTACCAAGCGCTGACGGAAAAAAGCGGAGACTAAACGTCAACCTGGTCGCAAATCCTGATCCCAACACGCTAGACCACAAAACCCCGGACCGATAAAACGGTCCGGGGTTTAGCATTAAAACAGCCATGGAATACCGGAAGAAAAACCGGGATCTCTTAAAAAACAGATCAGTTTTATTCCAGGCCGTACTGGGATTTACTGGTCACCGTGCCGCCCTGAATGGTGACAGTGGCACTGGAG
>JAQWCN010000205.1 GCA_028705955.1 Eubacteriaceae bacterium | reverse complement strand
ACCAAAATCCTGGCTGACAGGTCCAAATCCTGCAAATTCTGTATCAATTATTTTTGTCATATAGGAATTGATCATTATGTTGGATGCATGAAGATCAGTATGAATTAAACATTCCTTGTGGTTTAAAAAGAGATCCTCTAAACGTAAAATTTCCTTTTGAATATGAGGGTCTTCAATCAGTGTTTTACGAAGCGATAATGTTTGATTTGGCATGGTGCGGTGAAAGGAAACAATGGCATTTTCATGAAAAATGAAACGATCAAGTGCTGAATATTCTGGATTCTCAAAAAAACGAACAAGTTTTTGATGGCGATAATCCGTCATATTAAGAGAAGAAGAATAAAAAAGATTATGTGCAAAAAAATGGCCTAACTGTTGACCAAGAAGCGGGAATTGATGAAGTCGGGTGAATTCATAGCGCAACAAACTGAGATCAGTTAAGTCTTCCATAACGATGATACCATTTTCTTCATCAAACAGATAAATATCAGGACAAATATCAGGACAAATTTGGTTCCAAAAAATGAGTACAGCAATTTCATTACGCATTCTTCCCATATCAAGAGACCAATCAGCCAGATGCGCATCAGGTTGTCCATCGTCTCCTGTGCTTTCACGGCTAATCGGTAGATTTAGAACCTGTTTCATTACAACAGAGTGTCCGTTGGATTCGCGAATCCGATAGATTTGATTTACAAAACCCTCAACACTTTCTTTAATATCTCTCAAATTCTCAACGGTCAGTTCAGTATCATGGGGAAAAAGAGTGTGTACTTTTAAATAATTGATAATACCCTGATTCGTCTTGAGTAGGGCTGCTTTTGCCATGTTGAATCTCCTATTTTAAATCGACATAATGATGAATGGCTGTAACCAGTTCAGGAATGCCTTCACCCGTTAGGGCGCTAACTTCAAAGATTTTATTTTTACTAATGCCAGCATAGTTTAAAAAATTGCGGCTTCTTTTGGTATTAGCCTTTGGACTATCAATTTTGGTTATGACGCCAATAGCAGGGATATTAAAAGTGTGAACAAAATTGGGAGAAGCAGAGTTTTGCGTGTCTATACTGGAATTAAGCATTACAATAAGACCAGCGTCACACGAAACATTAATGGCCTGGCGGCAAAAAACAGGCATTTCAATAAATTCTCCCGGGGTGTCAATAAAGTTGTCAGTATAAGTCACCATTTGTGTTTTGGCATAATGAATTTCTGAATGTGTCAAACATTGAACCAATGTTGTTTTTCCACATCCAATCCGGCCAATTAAGGCAACACGATTGCGATTACTTGCCATACAATCAAGAATGGGTAATGTGATCAGGAATATCAAAACCTAAAGTTGTTTTGAGAAAATTAATTATTTCCTTGATCGCAGAATTCACATCACTGACGCGGCCAGTAATGACAAGAGAACCACTGAAACGGTCTAAAAAACCAATTTCAACCGGCGCGGCCTTCGTACCGACATCTGCTGAAATGATAGCAGCTTCACTTGGAGTAATGGTTAAGATGCCAATTGCATCGTTATTATCCTCATCAAGGCCCAATTTAATATATACATCCTTTTTTGGATTTGCAATGACATGTGCCAGAGTAACCTGCTTCCCAGGAACATACTCTTGTATGGAGCGGGATAATTTTTCTTGTTTTTCTTCAGCCATACTTTTCTCCTCAATTTTTTAATTATTTTATTGTAACATATTTTAAATTTATAAAAATGTTTTTCCCGATATTTGTCCTAAAATGGTAAAATACTCCATAGAAACTTGCCTTTTTGAATAAGCTGGCATATTATAATAATCATTAGTTTTGAAAATGAGGCATGATTGATTGAGGAGGGTGACAATGACTTGGATGGAAGTTCAAATAGCGACAACGCTGGAAGCGGAAGAGGCTGTTATCAATTTGTTCTATGATATTGGCGCAAAGGGTGTTGTTATTGAGTCGGGAGAAAACCTATTGGTAGTTGAATCTGATCCGACGGTTAATTATATTGATGATAGTATCCTGAATATGGATCCGGAAACATCATACGTCCGGGGATATTTTCCAAAAAATGATGTGTTTGACGAAGCGATGCATCAATTGATAACCGGAATAAAAAAACTGCCGTCTTGCGGCCTGAATCCAGGAGGGTGTGAATTATCCATTACTGAGATGGAAGAAGAAGATTGGGCAAATTCCTGGAAAAAGTATTATAGACCTACAAAAATTGGAAAAGCCATTGTGGTAAAACCTACCTGGGAGTCTTATAAGCCAGCTGAAGATGAAATCATTGTGAATATGGATCCGGGAATGGCTTTTGGAACAGGGACTCACGAAACAACGCAGTTGTGCGTGATGGCTCTGGAAAAATATATGAAAAAAGACGATAGGGTTTATGACATTGGTTGTGGATCAGGAATTTTATCAATTGTTGCTGCAGAACTGGGGGCCAGAAAGGTGACCGGCGTAGATTTCGATCCTGTGGCGGTGGACGCGGCAGTGGCTAATGTTAAACTTAATAATATGTCAAAAAAAATTAAAATTGCAAAAGGAAATCTACTGGATGTCATTCCAAAGGGACAAGAGGCAGACTTGATTATTTCTAACATTTTGGCAGAAGCCATTATTGAACTCACGGCATCCATTCGACCGTATTTGAAGGATAACGGTTATTTTATTTCATCGGGTATTATTCATGAAAGACTCGGAGCTGTTGTTACACAGCTCAAAGCAAATCATTTTGAAGTGATTAAGATTGAAACAATGGGGGAATGGAATGCGGTTGCTGCCCGTAAGACACCAAAAACATGCATCGATTCTTTGTAAAACCTGATCAGATCACAAATGGGACAATTCTTATTGGCGGAGATGATTTTAGACATATTACACGGGTTTTGAGAATCAAAGATTCGGAACCCTTTGAAGTATGTAATGCCTGTGGCCAGGATTTTCTGTGTACGATTCAAACGGTTGGGGAAACGGAGCTTATAGCAAAAATAATGGCGCAGCATCCTTCTGATGGGGAACTTCCTTATCAATTGTCGTTATTTCAAGGTTTACCCAAAGGTCATAAAATGGATGAAATCATCCAAAAAGGGACTGAAATTGGATTCTTTGATTTTATTCCATTTGTTTCAAAACGATCTGTTGCTCAAATTAAGGATAAAAAAAACAAGAAGACA
>JAQWCN010000204.1 GCA_028705955.1 Eubacteriaceae bacterium | reverse complement strand
AAAAAAGTGAAAAAAATAACATCCGGGACTTGACAGCGTAAAAAATGTGAAGTAAAATTGGTGTAATTTAAAAATGAAACCTGCGAAGCGGAGATCAAAGCAGAAGTGCACCGACAGAGAGTCCGGGGTGGTGAAAGCCGGATGGAAATGCAAGCTGCCAAATGGACCGCTGAGGGCGCAGCCAAAGGCTCAGGCCAAGTACACTGCGACGTTAATGCGGCGAAAGCCGTGGGGCACACGTGAGTTGCCAGGGATATGTTGGTATCCTGAAAGTGCGCGGGTCAAACCGCGAATTAAGGTGGCACCGCGGGTGTTTTTTAATGATAACCCGTCCTTAATGGAATTATTCTGTTAAGGGCGGTTTTTTTATTGCCGTCCTTTCGATTCAAAAATGTGATCAGGAGGCAGAAAAATGATTAAAGAAGCGATTAAAAAGGTCTACGACAGAACAGATTTAAGTTACGATGAAGCCCAGGCGGTGATGAACGAAATTATGGACGGCAAAGCGACGCCGGTGCAAATGTCGGCCTATCTTACGGCCCTGTCCATGAAAGGGGAAACCATTGATGAAATCACCGCTTCGGCAGCGGGCATGCGCGCCCATTGTGTGAAACTGCTCCACGATCAGGATGTGCTGGAAATTGTCGGAACGGGCGGCGACGGCTCCAACTCCTTTAATATTTCCACCACCGCGGCCCTTGTCATCGCAGCCGGGGGTGTGCCGGTGGCAAAGCACGGCAACCGGGCGGCTTCTTCCAAAAGCGGGGCGGCCGATGTACTGGAAGCCCTGGGGGTAAACATCACCATTCCTCCGGAAAAAAGCGGGGCGCTGTTAAATGCCATCGGGATTTGTTTCCTGTTTGCCCAGAACTATCATTTGGCTATGAAATACGTGGCGCCGGTTCGCCGGGAATTGGGAATCCGAACGGTTTTTAATGTTCTCGGTCCTTTGACCAGTCCGGCCGGGGCGAATATGGAATTGATGGGGGTATACGACGAAGCGCTGGTCGAGCCCCTGGCCCAGGTCATGGCTAATCTGGGGGTCACCCGGGGAATGGTCTTCTACGGTCAGGATAAGCTGGACGAAATTTCCATGAGCGCCCCGACGACGGTGTGTGAAATTAAAGACAGCTGGTTTCAATCCTACACATTGACACCGGAACAGTTTGGCTATGAACGCTGTGATAAAGAAGCCCTTAAAGGCGGAACGCCGGCAAAAAATGCAGCCATCACCCGGGAAATTATCAGTGGTCGGGATCAAGGGCCCCGGCGTCACGCCGTATGTATGAATGCCGGAGCGGCCCTGTATATCGCCGGAAAAGCGAAAACGGTGGAAGCAGGGGTGCGGATGGCGGAAAAACTGATTGATAACGGAGCGGCCGGGAAGAAACTGGAAGCCTTTATTGCGGAGAGCAACCGGTGAGCGCCGATATTTTAAAACGCCTGGCAGACGCGGCCCGGGCGCGGACCGTGGCGGATCAGAAACAATGCCGGCCGGAAACCCTGCGCCGGATCGCAGAGAACAGGGCTGCGCGGGAACCGGAGAAAGCCGGAGCCTTTGAAGCGGCCATCCGGACGCCGGGCATGGCTTTTATTTGCGAAGTAAAAAAAGCTTCCCCCTCCAGGGGGCTGATTGCTCCCGAGTTTCCGTATCTGGATATTGCCCGGGAGTATGAGGCCGCCGGGGCATCGGCAATCTCCTGTCTCACCGAGCCGGATTATTTTATGGGACAGGATGCCTATTTAAAAGCCATTGCGGATACCGTTGCGCTTCCGGTTCTCCGGAAGGATTTTACGGTGGACCCCTACATGATTTATCAGGCAAAGGCCCTCGGCGCGGCCGCGGTGTTGCTCATTGCGGCGATTTTGGATGATGGCCAGCTTGCGGAATTCCGGGCCCTTGCCGAAAGTCTCGGTCTGTCGGCACTGATGGAGGCCCATACCCCGGATGAAGTGGACCGGGTGCTCAAAGCGGGGGCGACCCTGGTCGGGGTGAATAACCGCAATCTTAAAAATTTTTCAGTGGACATCCACACCAGCGGCAGTCTCCGGGCCAGAGTTCCGGAACATGTGGCTTTTGTAGCAGAAAGCGGGATTACAACCCGGGAAGATGTGGCAGCACTGGAAGCCGATAACGTGGATGCGGTGCTTATCGGGGAAACGCTGATGCACAGCCGGGATAAAAAAGCGATGCTCAGTAAGCTGGCAGGAAGGACACAATGACAACAATAAAAATTTGCGGTTTGCGGCACTTAAAAGATATCGATATGGTCAATCAGGCCAGGCCGGACTACGCCGGGTTTATCATTGATTTCCCCAAGAGCCTTAGAAATGTTACCACCGGCGAGCTGGCCGCCTTTAAAGCCCGGCTCCATCCAAAAATTTTGGCGGTTGGCGTTTTTGTGGACGCGCCGGTGGACCGGATGGCATCCCTCGTGAAAGACGGTCTGATCGATGTGATTCAGCTCCACGGCCACGAGGACAACGGGACGATTGCAGCCCTTCGCCGGCAGGTCACCTGTCCGGTGATCAAAGCTTTTAAGCTTATGGGGCCGACAGAAATCCCCAAAATAGAAAAGAGTTTGGCGGATCTGGTGCTGCTGGATTCGGGAGCGGGTTCCGGGAAAACCTTTGACTGGTCCCTCACCGCAAAAATCACCCGGCCCTTTATGCTGGCCGGAGGCTTAACGCCGGATAATATTGGGCGCGCGGTGGCCCAGGTTCATCCCCGGGGGGTGGACTTGAGCAGCGGGGTTGAAACCGGCGGGGTCAAGGACAGTGCCAAGGTGATGGCAGCCGTGGCCGCAGCCAGAATGGCGTCTTAGAGGATCCATTTCAAACAGAGGATCCAGCGGCTGTCGGGGGACACGATTGTGAACCTGGTTTTTTCCGTAAAAACGGGAAGAACATTCATTCAGGAGGAAATATGAACAAGGACAATTCCGGTGTAACCGGAAAAGGAAGATTTGGCATTCACGGCGGGCAGTACATACCCGAAACACTGATGAATGCGGTAATTGAATTGGAAGAAGCGTACAACCACTATAAAGATGACCCGGATTTTAACCGGGAACTCACAACATTGTTAAAGGAATATGCCGGAAGACCGTCGCTGCTGACAGCAGCGAAGCGAATGACAAAGGATTTGGGCGGCGCGAAGATTTATCTCAAGCGTGAA
>JAQWCN010000203.1 GCA_028705955.1 Eubacteriaceae bacterium | reverse complement strand
ATATCTGGTCAACCCGAAGGGAGAAATCGAGAGGTGCTATTACAAAAAAAATCTGATCTTTATTATAGAGCAGGGAGACTATGTTCAAGGGTCAGAAAAAATGCCAAACAAAACAGTGACCATGCCGGATGGGACAAAAACGAAAATTGCTTCTGCCATTTGCTTTGATGCGGATTATCCGGGACAGGTCAGGGACAATCTGGATGCCGACACATCCCTTCTGTTGATTCCAACCTGGGATTGGGGGGCTATTCGGGCTTATCATACAAACGGGGCTGAATTGCGGAGCGTCGAAAATGGTATTTCCATCGCCCGTTCAACTTACGATGGGATCAGCTCAGTGACAGATGCTTATGGAAGAACGGTGATGCGGTCAGACACGGCCGCTTCCGGTTTTGAAAATGTGGTTTTTGCTGACGTGCCGACCCGGAGAGTCCAGACCCTTTACCATGTGGCGGGTAAAGTTATTGACTGGCTGTATGTCGCAGGTCTAGTGGCGGCAGTCGTGATGGTGGCAAGACGCAAGAAACCAAAAAGAAGCAGCCCTCAGGAACAGGAGAAAGAAACACCATGATCGAAAAAAGGCTGGTAACAAGCTCAGGATCCATTCACTACTGGATTTCTGAAAAGGGGGATGACCCGGAAACCGCTTTGGTTTTTTTGCCGGGGCTGACGGCGGATCACCGTCTGTTTGACAAGCAGGTGGCCGCATTTGAAGGAAAGGTTCAGGTGCTGGTTTGGGACGCTCCGGGTCACGGGGCGTCATGGCCTTTTCAATTTAATTTTAGTTTAATGGACAAGGCCAAATGGCTGGATGCCATTCTCAGGCGGGAAGGCATCAACCGGCCTGTTATTGTCGGGCAGTCCATGGGCGGTTACGTCGGTCAGGCCTATGCCGAATTGTTCCCGAAAAAGCTCAAGGGTTTTATCGCCATTGATTCTGCCCCGTTACAGCGCAAATACGTTACGGGTATCGAAATTGCACTGCTCAAAAAAATGGAGCCGGTGTACCGCTATTATCCGTGGAAGGCCCTGCTTCAATCCGGGACGAAGGGCGTTGCAACGACGGCCTACGGAAGAGAACTGATGTTAAAGATGATGAGGGTTTATGACGGGGATCAGAAGCGTTACGCCAGGATTGCCGGACACGGTTTTAAAATTCTGGCGGAAGCCATGGAAGCCAACCGGCTGTATATCCTCTTTTGTCCGGCGCTCTTAATTTGCGGCGAAGAAGATCATGCCGGTTCCTGTATCCGGTACAACAAAGCGTGGCATGCGCAGACCGGCATCCCAATCGAATGGATTAAAAATGCCGGACACAATGCCAATACCGACGCGCCGGAGACCGTGAACCGGCTGATCGAACAGATGCTTTACACGATACACAGGAAACGCTAGAGGCCAGGGGGATAAAGCGGAAGAAGCATCAAAAATGTTTTAAGCACAGGATCGTCCGGAAGCGTTGTGCCGGAGGATCTTTTTTTAGGCCTTGCTTTTTTGTGAGCGATGGCCTATACTTGTTATTGACATATGTCAGAAACGGAGGCGGGAATGGCACGACCTGCAAAAAAACGGCGCATTTGCTGCGAACCTTCTTACGATTCTTTTCTTCCCTGCGGGACGCCGTCGGGAGATCCGGTCACCCTGGCGTTGGACGAGTACGAGGTAATTCGGCTGATCGACTATGAGAAAATGACCCAGGAGCAGTGTGCCCGGCAAATGGATGTATCCCGGACAACCGTCACCGGAATTTATGAAGCGGCCCGGTTGAAGATTGCAGACTGTCTGGTGAACGGAAAGACCCTTCAGATTAGCGGGGGAAATTACAAATGCTGTTCCGGGGAAGCCCGGGAATGCAGAAAAAGATGTCGAAAAAGAAGGCGTACCGGCACGCCCGGATGTATAAAAAAAGGAGATCAAGACATGCGGATAGCAGTAACTTACGAAGATGGAAAGGTGTTTCAACATTTTGGACACACCGAAAATTTTAAAATGTACGATGTTGACAATCAGAAAATTAAACAGACCCAGGTGGTATCGGCCGGGGGAAACGGCCATGGGGCTTTAGCCGGATTTCTTAAAGAAGCCGGAGTGGATGCCTTAATTTGCGGCGGCATTGGCGGCGGCGCCCAGGCGGCCCTGGCAGCAGCGGGCATTACCCTTTACGGCGGGGTCAGCGGCAGCGCCGATGACGCCGTGGCGGCGTACCTCAACAAAAGTTTGGGCTACGACCAGGACGTGCATTGTAACCATCACGATCACGCCCACGGGGTAGGGACCTGCGGGACACAGGGCTGTGGGAACGGCGGTTGCCGTTCATAATGCAAAACATTTTTCTCGGGAGCAATCGAGACTTCGATCCTTTTTGGGGATCGGAGTTTTTTTATTGACCAATGGGTCGAAAAAGAGTAAAATAATTAATGACCATATGGTCAATAAAAGAGGTGCGACGATGAACAGGGAAGAAAAAAATCAACATACAAAAGAAAAAATTCAAAGAAGTGCCGTCACGGAGTTTGCGCTGCACGGCTATGAAGCGGCATCGATGAATGCGATTTGTCACCGGGGAGCGGTTTCAAAAGGCATTGTCTATCACTATTTTGATTCAAAAGAGAATTTGTATTTGGATTGTGTTGAAGCGTGTTTCCGGGAGCTCACAGTGTATTTGAAACAGCGGATCACGGATGCAAAGGGTCAGGAAATGCTTTCGCAATATTTTAATTTGCGAATGCAATTTTTCCGAAAAAATGAAGAAGCGGCCCAGCTTTTCTGTGGAGCCGTCTTGTTTCCCCCGGATACTTTGAAAGAAAAAATTGCGGATCAACGACGGGAATTTGATGCTTTTAACCGGAAGATCCTTCAGTCCATTATTTGTGACGGGCCGGTGCGGAAGGATATCAATGAAGCGGAAATGATTCGTGTCTTTGAAGCGTTTCAGGATTTTCTCAATGCAGGGTATCGCAACGTGATTGGCCATAAAGAAAATCTGTTGAGACATGAAATAGATTGCCACAACGCCTTGAGCATTTTTTTGTATGGCATTATCAAGAGGAAGTGAGGGATGATGGGGATGGATGTATTACGCTGGGTTTTTACCCTTGGGCTTGCTTACTTTGCGGGGCGGCTGATGACGAAGGTCAAAATGCCGGCGATTCTGGGATGGCTGATTGCAGGAATGCTGCTTGGCCCC
>JAQWCN010000202.1 GCA_028705955.1 Eubacteriaceae bacterium | reverse complement strand
CTGGATCAATTCCCAGCCTGGGTTGGCAGTATCTTTGGGGATTCCCCGGTCATCGTCGCTACCCTGGTAGCCATCATTCTGTATTTAGTCATTCCCAAGGAAGAATCGGATGTCCTGCCGGATGAAGAGGTACAGGAAGCCGAAGCCCATGCTGAATTAGAAGAAGAAATTTCAGAAGAAGTAAAATAAACACCATAGATTCTCCTTTACCGAACATACCGACTGACCGCTGCTATGAAAATGGCAGGGATCAGTCTCTTTTTTTACCCCTTCATCGGCTTAAAATACCGAATGCGTTCCTCCTCCAGAAAATAGGACAGCAGGAGATCGAAGCGGGTTTCGGGCAGGTCCAGATCTAAGCCCGTCAGCGTCTTGATTCGCTGGATGCGGTACAGAAGGGTACTGCGGTGGATATCCAGCTCCTCGGCGGTCCGGACAATATTCCGTTCGTTTCCCAGGTAGCTTTTGAGGGTCCGCTTTAATTCCGAAGTGTGGGTTTTGTCATAATCCCTGAGGACGGTGATGGCCGTATTACACAGCAGACCGACGGGTAAATCTGCCATTGCCGTCTGGAGGATATAGGCCAGACGGTATTCATCAAAACGGTAACTCCAGAACATCTCCTGCCGCCGCTGTCCCACGCGGAAGACCGCAATGGCCTGGCGATAGTACTCCGGAAATTTCCGGAGATCGGTAAAGGCCGTGCTGATTCCCGCCTTAATCAGGCCCTCCCTTAGGGTCACCGCGATATGGTTCTGAAAGGTGGGGATATCCATCTCACTCAGGGTGCTGTTCACCAGCATCACCATGCATCGCCCGTCATAGAAAACGCAGGTGTGGGAAAACTGATCCATCAGCCGGTTGCATTGGTATTGGATGGAATTGATGTGGGTGTCTTCCTCATTGGTAAACAGGCAGGCACAAAAATAGGTATCCATATACGTCCAGCCGTACTGCATCAGCTGGGTATCCATGGTCATCTGATCTATCTGGCCCGTCTCAATGAGACCCTTGAGAAAGCGGGGGAGGGAGTAGGCCTGCTTGTACTCCGTCATCTCAATAGCATGGAGTGCATCGGTGACAATGTCGGAAAAGTAATCCAACAGTTCAAAATCGCTGGGCCGGAGGGCGCGGTTGATTTCATTGATGCAAATTCTTCCCCAGTATTGGCCGTTATGCCATAAATTTTCGTAGAGAATGCGGTAATTGAAGGTGGTATCTGGAAAGATCTCCGGCCCCTTGGTGGTCATGGTTTCCAGATAATCAGGATTAATCTTAAAATTATTGACAATCTCCAGGGGCAGGTAGTACTTTCCCCGGCGTTCATCGTATTCCCACAGCTCCTCCTCTTCAGGACATCGGTTGACACAGGCCAGCTCGATGAAATTGCGGTCGTGCATGAACATGGAATTTTCAAAAACCCTTTCTGCAATTTCAAAGAGCTTGTAGAAGGAAGCATTATTCTGAACCGCCTGGCGAAGGGCGGCTTCCCATTTGGCATATTTTAAAAATACCTGCTGAACCGCTTCCGCCAATGCCCGAAAGGGAAAGGCCTCGGAAAAGACGAGGACGGTATTTCGGGCAAGGACCTCCGCCCCGGGCATTCCCCGACTGATAAGCCCACAGCCTCTGATCTCCCGATCAAAATCTGCCCCCTGCGCCAGGTACAGACAATCCGAATCCACGACCATCCCAGTGTGATAACCCACCGCCTGGTAGAATCCTTTTTTTCGATTGGCGGAATTCCCCAATATCTGCCCCTCATAAACCGTCAGCTCATCCTGGATCAAAACCAAGGATATTTTCATCTTCGGTGCCCCCTTTTTCTCACTTTCACACCTCCTACAAAATATAGGAATCCGGCTTCAAAATTCATTCGTATTGCGGACTTTACACCCTCTTCTATAGAGAATATAATCAATACATACAGAAGTGTCAAGGGTTTCTTAACCGGCACTGGTGCAATGCGGCTGTTTGTGTAATCATTAAATTGAAGGAGGAGGTAGTTTTATGCTATCCATCAAAGAGAATCTGAGGGAAGTCATTTCCGGGGGGAATCCTGATCGTTTTGTCAAGCAATATGAGGGGATTGAATTTATTCTGTCCACCCCATACTCCATGCAGTATCCCATGATGCCCGCCAAGCCCGGGGATGAAGCGGTGAAGTGCGGATGGGGCTATTATAACGCCTGGCCCGCAGGGGCCCCCGGTGCCTTTCCCCTCCACGACCCCGAGCATCTGGTCTGCCCCGATATCACTGAGTGGAAAAAATACGTCAAGGCCCCGGCGATCGACTACACCGAGGCAGACTGGAAACAATGCCGGGAGGATATGGCCAAGGTCAACCGGGATGAAAAATTCGTCGCCCCCCTCATCGCCCCCGGCCTCTTCGAAATGTGCCACTACCTCTGTGAAATCCAAAATACCATGATCAATTTCTACGAGGAACCTGAAGCCATGCACGAGCTCATCGATTATATTACCGAATGGGAGCTCAAGTGGGCGGAACAGATCTGTACCTATATGAAGCCCGATGCCATCTTCCACCACGATGACTGGGGAACCCAGAAGTCCACCTTCATCAGTGTGGAGATGTTCCGGGAATTCTTCCTCCCGGGTTACAAGAAGATTTATAAATACTACCACGACCACGGGGTAGAGCTGGTTATCCACCACAACGACAGCTACAGTGCCACCCTGGTCCCCACCATGATCGAAATGGGAATCGATGTGTGGCAAGGCTGCATGTCCGTCAATGATTTACCCGCCCTGGTTAAGGAATACGGGAAGGACATCACCTTCATGGGGGGAATCGACAATGGCAAGGTGGACAAAGCGGATTGGACCCAGGCGGATATTGCCCGGGAAACCGACCAGCTCTGCCGGGATTGCGGTAAGCATTACTTCATCCCCTGTACCTCCCACGGCCTGAACTTCTCAGTATTCCCAGAAGTTTACCCCGCAGTGGATGCGGAAATTGATAAAATGAGTGAAGAACTTTTCTAATTTTGAGGCAGGAACCCGCAGGGCGTTCCTGCCTTTTTCTTTCAGTCAAATTTTTACTTTCATCAGTAATAAATTATTATTGAATATTCCCCGAAAGTCTGAGATAATACTATCATTAGATGGCGATGGGAATAACGCTGTCCGGTGAGGAGATAAAGATGACGAAAAAGCTTGAACCATTCATT
>JAQWCN010000201.1 GCA_028705955.1 Eubacteriaceae bacterium | reverse complement strand
GACGAAGAAAGTATAAGAATATGTGGTTTTTGTAAAATGATTGACACGCTCAAAGAAGTGTTAACACGGCCGAAGCCCCCAGTAGTAACGAGACTGGGGGCTTGTTTTTTTAAAGTAATCAGCTTAAGGATTGGTGAGGATGATTACCAGCTGCCGCCACCGCCGCCACCGCCGCCGCCGCCGCCAAAGCCGCCACCGCCACCGAAGCCGCCATCGCCGAAACCACCGCTTCCGGAATTAGAGGGAACCGTGATGAGGTCACTGGCCATGCTGCGCATGCTGTGGTTTAGCATACTGGCAAATAGGAGACAGTCAAAGGTATTAAAGGTATTATAGCCATAATACCAGGTTGGCGGTTCAATGGTTAAACCTTCAAAATTCTTTGCCCATTTATTGGTAATTCCTAAAACATAGGCATAGGGCAGGATATTGAAGAAATAACTGGGGTTTTCATCCACCAGCATCTTGATTCGATCGGCTTCTGCATTGACGATAAAGTTCTTAAAGCCCAGGGTTTCACCATACCAAAGGGTTCCAGTTTCTGTTCGGCTTAAGGTGTAAAACTGGAGGATACCCAGTGCCATAATCGTGCCGTAAGCGACCAAAGCTACACTGGCGGGCAGGCTGTTCATGACGATGGATAGGGAGATAAGAATGAGCGTCAGTACAGCCCAAAGTAAGCTGATCAATAGACGCTTACCACCACTGTAACTCTTTTTGTTAATAATCGCCGTATTGTAAAAGCATAAAAAGCTAGCGGCTGGGAAGCCGACAGAAATTACCAAAATAAAGGCGAGGATAAAGAGATTCAGCGAACCTTCGGAGGCATAGGTCTGAGCACCGGCAAAGATCACCATCACGATGACCATGATGGCGGCCACTGCAAACCGTGCAATCTTGGATTGTGCAGTAAAAAGCTGATGCTCCGGAGCGGTAAAGAAGCCTTCGACCATAGCAGTCGCAGCATTGACAGACTCATAGAAGGTTCCTTTAAGGGATTCCGAGGTGACGGACTGTGATGCTTTAGAGGGAAAAATTCCCGTAAAAATTTCACGGATGAAATCTGGTTCATCCTTTGCGCCAGGGCGTTTGAGTTGATGGAAGGTAAAGGTGCTTTTGCTGGTTTCTTCAATGGTCATATAACCTTTATCCGCCAGATACATAATGACCGCAACTAAGTCCTTTCGGTCTGTCCGTCCATCGATGATGGTACCAATTTGAGGTGGTGTAAAGTCATGGGGGGGATAGAAATTGACCACCTCCACTGGCTTTTTGCTCCGACCAAAGAGAAAGTATAGGACTCCTCCGGCGATGAGCCCAATGAGACAGGATCCGTAGATAAAGGGAACGCCCTCCAGGCCGGTGCGGGCACCGACAAAATAGCCCTGGGGCAGACGGACATTCAGGGTAGCCCCTTGGTTTGCGGTAAGGGCCTTAGTAGTTTCACCAGTGATGGTGGTTCCGTCCACGGAGTAACTGATGGCATTACCATCGGTGGCACCGTAGCTGCCGGCATACACATTGACATCCCCGGCATTAAAGGCCTTTGGCATATGGACAGTAAAAGCGGCATGGTCGATGGCAGTGGGCCATTGGTAGGGCAGGATGTTAAAATACACATCGTCAAAGCCATCAATTTTGTCATCACCGGGGTCCCAGGTATAATGGATCGTATAGACTTGGGTTCCATCGACGGTGGTGTCCGAATCGCCTATTTTTAAGACGAGATTTCCGTTTTCGGTATCGGTGTCATAATTATAGCCATCCACCCGAATATTTGAGATAACGGCATTATAGGTGCTTTCAACCCCTTTGCCGTCAATCTCCCGGTAGAAGCTGCCGCTTTGGGGAATATAACGATAAATCCCGTGGCGTGGTTCCGTAAAAGAGACGGTGATGGTTTCCGTGACATCGTAGCTGTGGTTTTCATTGACCGCCATATCGACCTTATAATCCGGTGTGGTGTAGTATTCTGCGGCAAAAGCAGTACTGCCCCAAAATAGAATAAAGGCCGCCAGGATGCCAAGGAGTAGGAATCGTTTTTGTCTCACAAGATACTCCTTTTTTTTAGAAAGATACCTTCACATTTTCCCGTTCTTGAGGGGTATCAATTTCGAAGAAGGGCTTCTTGGTGAAGCCAAACATCCCCGCGACGATGCTGGATGGGAACATTTCAATCTTATTATTCAGGTTCTTCACCGAGCCGTTATAGTATTTGCGGGCATTGGCAATATCTTCTTCCACTGCCTTTAACTGCTCCTGGAGATCGATGAAGTTGGTATTGGCCTTTAAATCCGGATAGGCTTCCGCTATGGCAAAAAGGCTTTTTAAGGTGCCGGAAAGGACATTTTCCTTGGCGAGCTTATCATCGAGATTACCGCTGGACGCACCCATGGCAGCATTTCGGGCGGCCACCACCTTTTCCAGGGTATCCCCTTCGTGTTTAGCATAGGCTTTCACGGTTTCCACCAGGTTGGGAATGAGGTCATAACGTTTTTTGAGATACACATCCATGGTGGAGAAGGCTTCTTCCACCTGGTTTTTAAGCTTCACGAGGGTATTGTGGGTCCCCATGAACCACAGGCCGATCAGGACGATCAACGCCACAAGGACGATGACGACAATAGCAATGGCGTTCATTATAAAACCTCCAATTGGTTTGAAATATCCGAAGCAGACACTCTGTTTCGGAAGGTCCGATGGTTCTTAGTATACGACAGTGAACCACCATTTTAATCAACCTAAAGGTTGATTTTGAGATGATAATATCACGATTACTTTAAAATATCCAGAAAAACCTTAAAGCTTGAATAAGTCTGTACTGAGATACTTTTCTCCCCGGTCTGGGAAAATCACTACAATGAGGCCAGAATCAATGGTTTTAGCCACCTCTGCAGCGGCGTACATGGCCGCGCCACTGCTCATACCGACAAAAATTCCCTCTTTTTTCACAATCTGTCGGGCGTAATCAAAGGCAATTTCAGATTCTACCATGATGTGCTCGTCGATGGCCTCGGGCTGATAAAGGGCAGGCACAATGGCCTCCTCCATATTTTTAAGACCCTGGATATAATGGCCCACCACCGGCTGAGCCTCGACGATTTTTACCTCGGGGTTGTGGTGGCGCAGGCCCATGCCAATGCCCATAATGGTACCGGAAGTCCCCAAGGAGGATACCAGATGGGTTACCTTACCCTGGCTCTG
>JAQWCN010000200.1 GCA_028705955.1 Eubacteriaceae bacterium | reverse complement strand
AGGAACGTTTTGATTGCATGACGAATCTTTTCCCGAGTCAATTTTATGAAAAAAAGAAAGCCCGGGAGATGCTTAAAGAGCAGTTTTCAGTTTATTCCCTGGATTCATTGGGGCTTAAAGATCATGAAGCGGCCGTCCGGGCATCTGGAGCTTTGCTTGGTTATATCAAAGAGACTCAAAAAAAGGTACTGGGTCATATCAATCATTTATCTTATTACCGTACCGAAGAGTATATGCTGTTGGATCTTTCCACACGACGTAATCTGGAACTAACAGAAACCATGCGTAATGGTGAAAAGCGGGGCAGTTTACTCTGGGTCTTGGATAAAACTGTTACCGCCATGGGAGGGAGAACACTAAGACACTGGATTGAGGCTCCTCTAATCAATCAGGAATTGATTGTAAAACGGCAGAATTTGATTGCAGAATTAACTGAAAACCCTGGGGCTTTGCCTGAATTAAAGCGTTTATTAATCAAAGTATATGATTTGGAACGGATTTGTGGAAAGATTTCATTTGGAACCTGTAACCCTAGAGATCTTTTGGCTCTAAAACAATCGCTGGCAATGTTGCCGCCGATTGATGAATTTATTGGCAGTATTTCGGCTCCTAAACTTCAAAATCAATATGGGAGTGCAGACCTGCTTTCAGATGTTTATGCGTTAATTAATGCCGGTATTGATGATGATGCTCCATTTTCGCTCAAAGAGGGAGGCGTCATAAAAACGGGCTATAATGAGGAAATAGACCGGTATCGGAAGGCGGGAACCAACGGGAAAAACTGGATCAGGGATTTGGAAAAGAAGGAGCGGAAACGTTCGGGGATTAAATCTTTAAAGATAAAATACAATCGGGTCTTCGGTTATTTTATTGAAGTGACAAAAACGAATCTTGATCAAATTCCAGATGATTATATTCGCAAACAAACCCTTGCGCATTCTGAACGCTATTTTACGCCAGAATTAAAGGAAATGGAAACAAAAATTCTCGGTTCAGAGGAACGACTTTCACAATTGGAATACCAACTTTTTTCAGATATCAGGGAAAAAACGATGGCGGAGATTGTACGTATTCAAAAGAGGGCCAGAGATATCGCTGAGCTGGATGTATTATATTCTTTGGCAACAGTAGCGATTGAAAATAATTATATTCAGCCGGAAATTGCTGCGGATGGCGTGATTACTATTGAAGAAGGACGCCATCCCGTGGCGGAAGCGTTGATGGATAAGAATGCATTTATTGCCAATGACACATTGCTGGATGAAAGAGATCATCGCATGATGCTGATTACAGGACCTAATATGGCAGGAAAATCAACCTATATTCGACAGGTGGCCATTTTAACCTTGATGGCTCAAATTGGCTCTTTTGTCCCGGCTCAAAAAGCCCATATTGGTTTGGTTGACCGAATCTTTACACGTGTTGGTGCATCCGATGATTTAACAACCGGGCAAAGTACTTTTATGGTTGAAATGTCCGAGGTTTCTAATATTTTAAAAAATGCATCAAGGGACAGTCTGGTTATTTTGGATGAAATCGGTCGTGGAACCAGCACGTTTGATGGCATTAGTATTGCTTGGGCTGTTGTGGAATATTTATTGAGTGAAAAAACAGTAGGAGCAAAAACATTGTTTGCCACCCACTATCACGAACTTACAGAATTGGAAACCGTTAAAGATGGCATTAATAATTATAGCATCGGTGTTAAAGAGACCCACAACGGGGTCGTTTTTCTGAGAAAAATAAAACTTGGTGCAGCAGATCAAAGCTACGGGATTGAAGTGGCAGATCTTGCCGGTTTTCCTAAAATGGTAACGAATCGTGCGAAGGAAATCCTCGATGAACTTGAAAAGGGGGAGACAACTTACCGCGAGGGAATGCTGGACGATGAAACACAAGCGGTGGCAGACGATCAAATCAATTTTTTTACAATGGAAAACACAGGATTGTCAGAAACAGAGCGGAAGGTTTTAAAGAATTTAAAAGATTTAGAGATTAACAGCATTACACCTATTGAGGCAATGAACGCGCTGAATGCGATGAAAAAACAGCTGAAGGAAGAAGATGGTACGTTATGAAAATAAAAATGTTAAATCATGAGACCATTGAAAAAATTGCCGCAGGGGAAGTCATTGTCCGACCGGCTTCAGTTGTTAAAGAACTGGTAGAAAATGCAATTGATGCAAAGGCCGGAAAAATTGATGTAACGGTGGAAAAAGGTGGAAAGAAAAGGATCCGCGTTGTAGATGATGGGATAGGCATTGCATACAATGAAATCCCATTGGCGTTTACTCGTCATGCAACAAGTAAACTTTCGGAAATAGATGATCTTCAACTTTTGGATACGTTGGGATTTCGTGGGGAGGCATTATCCAGCATTGCCGCTGTATCCCGGGTGTGTATCCGGACAATTTCAGAAACCGAAGAAATGGGAAGTGAATCGATCTTTGAGGCTGGGGAATGCATTAACCGACGGGTTTGCCCACTTTCAAAAGGAACAGATATCGATGTGACAGATTTGTTCTTTAATGTACCGGTCCGACAAAAGCATATGCAAAAAAACAAATTGGAAGAAGATACGATTCATGACTTAATGGAACGAATGGCATTGTCCCATCCAGAAGTGGCTTTTGGATTTTACAATGGAGAACGCCGTATTTTTAAAACGCCAGGCACAGGGCATTTGAAAGATGTTATTGAATGCCTGTATGGCCGTTCTTTTTTTACAGGATTGCGGGTTCTGAATGTCGAAAACAAACCAATGGTTCTACGTGGTTACATTGGTGATATTACACAAACCAGAAGCAGCCGGGATCGACAGATTCTTTTTATTAATGGCAGATATGTCCGGAGCAGTCAATTATCAAAAGCCTTTGAAGAGGCGTATGAAGGTTATTTAATGAACCATCGGTATCCTGTTGGCATTATTTTTATGACACTTCCGGGAAGGATGCTGGATATCAATATTCATCCGGCCAAAACGGTGGTGGGCATTCTAAACGAAAGTTTGGTTGATATCTTATTCAGGCAAGGAATCCGCAGTGTTATTCGACAATTGGATTTGTCGGTGAATCTTTCTAAAACATTAGAGTCCGTTCCAAAAGAGACCCCAAAAATTACTCCAAACTTACAGCAAGAAAGGGGTTATCCCGGGGAAAAGTCAGAAGATGAAAAACAAACGGAGATACAAGAATCTCTTAATCAACA
>JAQWCN010000199.1 GCA_028705955.1 Eubacteriaceae bacterium | reverse complement strand
ACATAAAATACCCGGTATAGTTTTAGATAAATCAACCAGTGGTGCAACCATCTTTATAGAACCAATTTCTGTTGTGGAATTGAACAATGAACTCAAATTACTTGCTGGTGAAGAAGAAAAAGAAATTACACGGATCCTAAAAAAATTAACTGAAGTGGTAGCGGCATATCAACTTTCATTAAGCGGTAATTTTGATATTTTAACGGAGCTGGATTTTATTTTTGCCAAGGGTAAACTGGGAATTGAAATGGGAGGTGTCAGGGTACATATTTCTAAAGAAGAACCTCTGCATTATATTAAAGCCCGGCATCCATTAATTGATTCATCAAAAGCAGTGTCTTCAGATATTATTATGACATCAGATATTAATAGTATTATTATAACGGGCCCGAATACGGGTGGAAAAACAGTTACACTTAAAACAATAGGTTTGTTGAATCTTATGGTCCAGTCAGGATTATTTGTACCGGTTAAAGAAAAAAGTCATACACGGATCTATGATAAAATTTTTGCGGATATTGGAGATGAACAAAGTATTGAACAAAGCTTATCTACTTTTTCGGCGCATATGAAAAATACAGTTGAAATAATAAAGTATGCAGATGCTCATTCTTTGGTATTATTTGATGAGTTAGGGGCAGGAACAGATCCAACAGAAGGGGCCGCCTTAGCGATTGCCCTTTTAGATAATCTGTATAGTAGAAATGTAGTGACAATTGCGACAACTCATTACAGTGAGTTGAAAGAATATGCTTTAGTGACACCAGGAATTCAAAATGCTTCAGTTGAATTTGATATAAAGACATTACGTCCTACTTTTCGGTTGCTGATTGGTATTCCAGGTAAATCCAATGCTTTTGAAATTGCTAAACGACTTGGATTGAATAATCAAATTATTGAGGGAGCAAAAAAACGGGTTAAAAATGAATCCGTTCAATTTGAAGAAACACTTGAAAAAATAGATGAAAAACGCCGGCAATATGATCTAACGTTACAACAAATTCGAAAACGAGAAGCGGATATTGAAGAAAAACAAAAAAAAATTGGGCAGGAGATGGAAGCCAATCACAAACAATGCAATAAATTACTGTCTGAAGCCAGGCAACAATCAAACCAAATGATTAAAAAGACACAGGAAAAAACAGAGAGTATTTACCAGCAAATTCGACAAATTCAAGAAGCGACACCCAATGGATCTATGGATAATAAACAATTGGAAGCGTTACGTAAGGGTATAAAAAAACAGTCAGATACAATTGATGACAAATACCAACAAATGACCCAAAAAATAATGCCCAAGCAACAAAAACTTGGAAAATTGGAAATTGGAATGTCTATTCATCTTAATACCATCAATAAGGATGGTGAAATTCTTGAGCTTGACCATGATGGACGGGCAGTTGTTCAAATTGGCCCTATGAAAATAAAAGTCGCCCAGAAAGATTTATCAATGAATGTTTCAACAAAAAAAACAACACCACAAAAGCGCAAGAAGAACATCTCCATCTCTTCTGATGAAAGACATGTCATGAATACGCGTTTGGATTTAAGAGGTCGTACGGCAGAGGAAGCCGTGTTTATGGTTGAAAAAATGGTATCAGATGCGGTTGTCTCGGGGACACATGATTTAACGATAGTACATGGCAAAGGGACAGGAAAATTGAGAAAAGTCATTCAGAATTATTTAAAAGACAATTCATTCATTGAAAACTATCGAAATGGTGCGCCAAATGAGGGTGGAACAGGGGTAACAATTATAAAACTTTAAGAGAATGTTGTTGAATTTTTGATATAATTTTATTATAATGAATTTAAAAATTGAGGGAGTATACATGTCTATGAAAAATGGTGAAATAATCAGGCGTATTCAAAAAACGGGATTGAGGGCGACGCCCCAGAGAATTCAGCTATTGCGTTTATTATCAGAAACAAAATGTCATCCGTCAGCTGAAATGTTGATGAAAATGGCTAAAAAAGAGGGGTATTCAATGTCTATTGGGACTGTGTATAATGCTCTGGAAAGTTTTGAAGAAAAGGGATTAATCAGACGGGTCCATGATACCAACGAAATAATGCGATACGATGCGAATACAGATTTTCATATTCATATTATTGATGAAGACAGTCATGAAATAAAAGATGTTTTTGATGGAGAATTGGAAAGAATCATCAAAAAACGCTTAGCAGATAAATTGCCAATGGGCTACAATATGGATCATTTGGATATTTCATTGTATAATTGATTCCATTTGACAATATATAAATAAAAAGGGAGAATCAATGGCTGAAAAAGAACAAAAGATAATGATAGAAATGGCAGATGGCAGTAAGATTACACTCGAGTTATATCCTAATATTGCACCAGAGACTGTCAAAAATTTTATTGACCTTGTAAAAGATGGCTTTTACGATGGGCTCACTTTTCACCGGGTAATTCCGGGATTTATGATCCAGGGCGGTTGTCCGAAAGGTGATGGAACGGGAGGACCGGGACACACTATTAAAGGTGAGTTTGCCTCAAATGGTTTTGAAAATCCACTTGATCATGATCGAGGCGTCATTTCAATGGCGAGAGCTCAAGCCCCGGATTCTGCTGGCTCACAGTTTTTTATTATGGTTAAAAAAGCACCCCATTTGGATGGCGAATATGCAGCTTTTGGAAAAGTGATAGATGGGATGGATGTTGTTGATAAGATAGTGAATTGTCAAAGAGATATGTGGGATAAACCACTGGAAGATCAAAAAATGGAAAAAGTAATACTTGTTGAAAACTGAGGAGGTTATATATGGCACGATATTGTCCAAAATGTTATGAAAGTATCACTTCTGATATGACCCAATGTCCACGGTGTGGTTCCTATTTAATTCAAACTCCAACATCGGTAACCATTACAGAAACGGCAATTCAGCAACAAGTCCCAACCAATAATTTGATTGATGGAGATCAATCAGAAAAAGATAAACAGAAAATAGAATCTGTTTCACCTTTGAACAATCCCCAAATTGATTCAAAAGAAAAAGAACTCTCTCAAACAGAGGAGGTTCTTCAGGATAATTCCTCTAAGAAGTCCGATCATAAACTTGAACCCAAACACAGGGATTCAGATATCGGCCCTGTTATTGGACTTGGAGAGTGGGTTTTGACTTTGCTTCTCTTGGCTTTACCCATTGTTAATATAGTGATGCTTATTATCTGGAGTGCGACAAAAGAGACAAATCCATCT
>JAQWCN010000198.1 GCA_028705955.1 Eubacteriaceae bacterium | reverse complement strand
ATATTATAGCACAGCAAAATACTTTTCTTCAGTATTTCTTAATGGTTTCTTCAAAAAAAGAGGCTCCAATGAGCCTCTTTACATCCCAGGGTTCTAGGCCCCCAAATCTTCTACCACCAACACCCGTACACCATCTTCTTTCACCGTGGCTTCCACTGGCTTCGTCTTCTCAGCCGGTGTATTTCCGGCCCGCTTGGCCGCTCGGCGCTCAAAGAACTTGGGTGCTACCTGGGGGAACAACGCACAGCTTAGCACATCCTCCTCGCTCTCGGCTATTCCCTTCGTTTCCTCCCGGAGCTTATCCATTTCCGGGGGAATATCATCTGCAGGCCGTCCGGTGATGACCGGGGTATCCCCAATGGCCATTTTTCGGACCTCCTCATTCACCGTCCCGGGAACCCGACCGTACTCTCCGGCCAGTAACCCCTTGGATTCCTTGGTGAACAGTTTATACCGCCCAGCCAGCACATTCATCACCGCCTGGCTCCCCACAATCTGGCTGGTGGGGGTGACCAGAGGCGGATAGCCAAAGTCCTGACGCACCACCGGAATTTCCTCCAGAACATCATAATACTTATCCTCGGCCCCGGCTTCCTTGAGCTGGGAGATCAAGTTGGACAGCATTCCCCCCGGCACCTGGTACAGCAAGGTATTGGTATCCACATGGAGGACCTTGGGGTTAATATCTCCTTCTGCCGTCAACCGGGCTGCCACCTTCCTAAAATGCTCCGCTGCCTTGGAGAGCAGTTCTAAATCCAGGCCCGTGTCCAGGGGCGTTCCCTTCAGGGTGGCCACCAGGGATTCCGTGGCCGGCTGGGCGGTCCCATTACCCATGGGGCTCAGGGCACAGTCCACAATATCCACCCCGGCCTGGGCGGCCATCAGATAGGTCATATCCCCGGTTCCCGTGGTATTGTGGGTGTGGAGATGGATGGGTACCCGCACCTGGCGTTTCAGACGCTTCACCAGGCTGGCGGCCTCGTAGGGCAGCAGCAGGTTGGCCATGTCCTTAATACAGATGGAATCTGCCCCCATCTGTTCCAGCTCCCGGGCCACCTTCACAAAGTAATCCTCACTATGCACCGGGCTTAGGGTGTAGCTCAGGGCTGGCTCACACCAGCCCCCATATTTTTTGGTGGCCCGAATGGCCGTTTCCATGTTCCGGGTATCGTTAAGGGCATCAAAAATCCGGATTACATCGATGCCGTTTTCGATGGACTTCGCCACAAAGGCCTCCACCACATCGTCGGCGTAGTGGCGATAGCCTAGCACATTCTGCCCCCTTAGGAGCATTTGCAGCTTGGTTTTGGGCAGATGGGCCCTAAGGGTGCGCAGTCGCTCCCAGGGATCTTCATCTAAGAAGCGCATACAGGCATCAAAGGTCGCCCCACCCCAGCATTCCAAAGACCAATAACCAATTTCATCCAGTATTTCACAGGCCGGCAGCATATCCTCAATGCGCATACGGGTAGCCGCCTGGCTTTGATGTGCATCCCGAAGGATGGTATCTGTTATTTTTAAACCCATCATATCTCCTTACTCTTAAACCCTATGAGAGCACTGCCATCAGTACCCCCGCGGCAATGGCCGAGCCAATGACCCCAGCCACATTGGGGCCCATGGCGTGCATCAGCAGGAAGTTCCCCGGGTCTGCCTTCTGGCCCTCAGCCTGGGAAACCCGGGCCGCCATGGGCACCGCGGACACCCCGGCAGAGCCGATTAAGGGGTTAATCTTCTTCTTGAGGAAAAGATTCATAAACTTAGCCAGCAGTACCCCGCCAGCCGTCCCCAGGCCAAAGGCCAGCACACCCATGGCTACGATAGCCAGGGTCTGGGGCTTTAGGAAGGTTTCTGCCGTGGCCGTCGCCCCCACAGAAACACCGAGGAAAATAACCACAATGTTCATTAGCTCGTTCTGGACCGTCTTGGCCAAGCGGTCCACTACCCCACTCACCTGGAGCAGGTTCCCCAGCATAAGACAACCGATCAGGGGTGCCGCCGAGGGTACCAGCAGGGCTACAAAAATGGTCACCACGAAGGGAAAGACAATCTTCTCGGTTTTACTCACCGGCCGCAGCTCCTCCATCCGGATCTTGCGTTCCTTCTCCGTGGTCAGTGCCCGCATAATGGGGGGTTGAATCACCGGCACCAGGGCCATATAGCAATAAGCCGCAATGGCAATGGGCCCCAGAAGCTCCGGAGCCAGCCGGGTGGCGACAAAGATCGCCGTGGGTCCGTCCGCCCCGCCGATAATCCCAATGGCACCAGCCTGGGCCTGGTTAAACATTCCGGAAAGGACACAGCCTAAATAGGTAATAAAAATGCCGATTTGAGCCGCTGCCCCCAGGAGCAGGCTCTTGGGGTTGGCAATGAGCGGTCCAAAATCCGTCATCGCTCCCACCCCCACGAAAATCAGGCAAGGGTACACCCCCAGCTTCACCCCGAGGTATAGAATATCAATGAGTCCAACACTGACCGATTCCCCCGTGGTCTGGGAAACCGCTCCCCCAAAGGCCGCCCAATCGATATGCCCCCCGGCAAAAAGCTCCTCATGGAACAGATTGCCCCCGGGAAGGTTGGACAGCAGCACCCCAAAGGCAATGGGGAGCAGCAGCAGGGGCTCGTACTTTTTCACGATGGCCAGCCAGGCCAACAGACAGGCCACCCCCAGCATGATCAGGTTCTTCCAATCCGCCACCAAAAGGGCAAAGCCCGTCTGGTTTATAAAATTCACAATGGCATCCATCGGTTTACCCTCTGGCGCCCATTACGCAATCACACAAAGCGTTGCGCCGGACTCCACAGCAGCCCCCTCGGTGACACTCAGGCCATTCACCACACCCGCCACCGGGGCGACAATTTCGTTTTCCATCTTCATGGCTTCTAACACCATCAGCACCTGACCCTTGGCAACGGCTGTTCCGTCGGCCACCTTCACCGAAAGGATGGTCCCAGGCATGGGGCTTTTCACCACTTCCCCACCACCAGAAGCTGCCACCGGTGCTGCCGAAGCCGGAGCAGAAGCTGCAGGCTTCACCGGAGCCGGGGCAGCCACCGCTTCTTCGCTCAGTAATTCCACACCCACTTCATACTCTGTTCCATTAACCACTACACGATACTTTTTCATATTACTACTCTCCTTCTTCTTATTCTACTCCGATACTTTTTTAAGGGATGTAATCCGAAGTCCGGAAACATCCGTCCCCAGCTCCTCGGCCAGAGCC
>JAQWCN010000197.1 GCA_028705955.1 Eubacteriaceae bacterium | reverse complement strand
CCGTTTTTGTAGCCACATTTTGAAAAACACCCGACTTTACTGAAACCCAGGGATTCATGAAAGTGAACGCTGGCGGTGTTGGTGTCGGCAATGCAGGCAAAGGCCCGGGAAAAATGCTGAAACCCCAGGAGGGAAAAAAGCTCATGGTAAAGAGCAGTACCAATCCCACGGCCTGTGACATCTTGTTTAAGGTACACGGTGGTTTCGACAGACCAGTCGTAAGCCTGCCGGGGAGACAAGGCACTGGCATAAGCGTAGCCGATAATCTGATCGTTTTCTTCGGCGACGAGATACGGGTAACGGGTTAACGTCGAGGCAATCCGCTGCTCAAATTCAGAAATGTCGGGAACTTTGGTTTCAAAACTGATCGCTGTTCCGGTGACGTAGGGTGCATAAATGGCCAAAAGTGCCGGGGCATCATCGGGCACCGCCAGTCTGATGGATAATTCTTTTTCCATAAAAAACCTCCTGAATGTTGTTGATACAACGCATTGATGAACCATAGTTTAGTACAATAGGGATCAAAATACAAGAATTAATTGAAAGAACCAGGGCAGTATGCCTTTACAGGTTTCAATAAAAGGTGATTCTTGATAATAATGGAGGAAAAACAATGATCAGAAAGATTATAAAAATTGACCGGGAAAAATGCAACGGCTGTGGCGCTTGTGCGGCGGCGTGCCATGAAGGGGCCATCGCCATGGTGGATGGCAAGGCACAGCTGATGCGGGACGATTATTGTGATGGTTTGGGAGATTGCCTGCCGGCATGTCCCACCGGAGCCATCACCTTTGAACAGCGGGAAGCGGATGCTTATAACGCAGAGGCTGTGGCGGCCCGGAAGAAAAGAAAAACCGGGGTCAAACACCCCGAAGTCCCTCAGGCGCAGCACTGCCCGGGCAGTCAGCCAAAACGGATCGTACGGAAAACGGGGAGTGATGATAAACCAATGCCCTGTATCGGGGATTCCCAACTGGGAAACTGGCCGGTTCAGATTAAACTGGCGCCGGTGAAGGCTCCGTATTTTGACGGAGCCCGGCTGCTTGTCGCGGCGGACTGCACCGCCTACGCCTGTGGGACCTTTCATCAGGATTTCATCAAAGACCGGGTGACGCTCATCGGCTGCCCTAAACTGGATTCTGTGGAGTATACCGACAAGTTGGCGGCGATCATTAAGGGCAATGCGATCAAAGAGGTGCTGGTCGCCCGGATGGAAGTGCCGTGTTGCGGGGGACTGGAACAAGCCGTCAAAAACGCGCTGATTGCCAGTGGAAAAATGATTCCCTGGCAGGTGATTGTTCTGGCGACGGACGGGAGTGTTGTACAACGATAAGAAAGCTTTTATACGACGGGATTCGTCAGGGAGCCAATGCCGTCGATTTCTACCGTTACCGTGTCTCCTTTTTTGAGAAAACAGGGGGGATCCATGGCCATCCCGACACCGGCCGGGGTTCCGGTAAGAATGATATCCCCGGGGAGAAGGGTAATGCCCTGGGATAAATCGTGGATGATTTCAGGAATATCAAAAATCATATGACGGGTGGAAGACTGCTGGCGCGTTTCCCCGTTAACCAGACAGCGGATGCCCACATCCAGGGGCAGGGGAAGATCTGTTTTATGGACAATCCCCGGACCCATGGGGCAAAAGGTGTCTAAAGATTTACCTTTGAGCCATTGGCTGTGACGGTGCTGAAGATCCCGGGCGGTAAGATCATTGGCGATGGTATAACCAAAAATATGTTTTTCCGCCTCGGTTTTGGAAATATCACTTCCCTTAAGACCAATAATCACGGCGAGTTCCCCTTCATAATCAAGCTGCTTTGTCACCCCGGGGTGGGAATGGATCGGTTCATCCGGGCCGATGACCGTGGAAGGTAGTTTGGAAAAGTAGATGGGAGCCTGGGGTAACCCTTCCAGATCCGGCATATTTTTAATTTCACTCACGTGGTCGCGGTAGTTTTTTCCGAGACAAAACAGATTGCGCCGGGGGTATAAAAGGGGCGCAAGGAGCGTGACTTTTTTTCGGTCCAGACCGGTTTCGGGGTTGGCTTTAAGAACAGTGCGGATCGCCTGGACGATATCTGTTCCGGCCATGGCGATGAATTCCGGAAGTTGACCGGGAAGAGGGATCCCCAGTATTTTGCTCAAGGTGTAAAATGGAATGACTTTATTGCGGTGGTCGGTAAGGACACCGCCTTCGGGCAAGCCATCAGCCTGATACGTTATAAATTGCATGGATTTATCTCCTGTTAATAATCAATTGCAAAGGGCCAAAAATGAGTATCACAATGATAAAAACATTTTATCACTTTTTGAACGGTTTTGATATAATGGAAACACTGAAAAAAGGATTTAAGAAAGAGAACAGGGTTCAAAACAGCCCGACATAAGCAGAGGAGGGGCAAAATGGAGATACTGGATTGCGTGGATGAAAAAGGGGAACCCACCGGACAACGTATTACCCGGAAACAGGCCCACCGGGAGGGAATCCGCCACCGGACCGCCCACGTTTGGCTGCTGCGGAAAAACCGGGAAACCATTGATGTGTTGCTGCAGAAACGCAGCGATGACAAAGACTCTTTTCCAAAATGTTGGGATATATCCAGTGCGGGTCATATTCCTGCAGGAGCGGATTATAAAGCGTCGGCGCTCCGGGAATTACAAGAAGAGTTGGGGGTGACGGCCCGGCCAGAAGAATTGATGGATTGCGGGCTGATGCATTTTATATACCAGGGGGCGTTTTACGGAGAACCTTTTGTGGATGATCAAATTTGCAGAATCTATATCCTCTGGCGCGATGTACCAGAAAGTGCCCTGGTGCTGCAAACCTCGGAAATTTCCAAGGCCTGTTGGTGTCCGCTGGATCAAGTGATCGAAGCGGTAACGGAAAATCGGATTTTACATTGTATGCAGCCTACAGAATTGGAACGGGTCGCTGGCTGGGCAAGAAGGAGACCGGATTAGTTTCAGAAAGAAATCCTGCTTTGAGAAACAGCAGATTTGTGATAGCATAAGACAAAAGAAAAATAATGTATGATGAAAGGATTCTATGAAAGCCATTTCCCTCAAGCCCCTATGGGCGCATCTTATCCTCTGCGGAGAAAAAACGGTGGAATTTCGCACCTGGAAGACCACTCACCGCGGTCCTTTACTGATTTGCAGTTCAGCAACACCCCGGGAGCCCAACACCATTGTGGGCCAGGCACTGTGTCTGGTGACGCTTAAAGATGTTGTGCCCTTTGAAACAAA
>JAQWCN010000196.1 GCA_028705955.1 Eubacteriaceae bacterium | reverse complement strand
GCGTTGATTTATACCGCCGGAACGGTGGCACAGATTCCCCCCAATTTGTTTGGAAGCGGCCGGACCCTGGCCATTCATATGTATGCGTTGTGGACGGAAGGGATGAATGTGGATTCGTCCTATGCGACGGCAGTGGTTTTGCTGGTGATTGTCATCGGACTTAACGCCTTGTCTGCTTATATCGCCCGGCGGATTACCCGAAACACGTCGGCCAATTAGACCGGAAACTATTTTAGGAGAAAAATATGGAAAAATTAGCAGCCCAAAATCTCGATTTATTTTATGGGGATTTTCAGGCTTTAAAAAATATCAATTTATCGATGCCGGAAAAAAAGATCACCGCTTTTATCGGACCTTCCGGGTGTGGAAAATCGACGTTTATCAAAACGTTGAACCGGATGAATGATTTGGTCGAAGGATGCCGGATCGATGGCCAGGTTACGCTGGACGGTGTGGACATTTATAAAGATGTGGATGTTAATCTGCTTCGCAAACAGGTGGGGATGGTTTTTCAGAAACCCAACCCTTTCCCGATGAGTATTTACGATAACATCGCCTACGGTCCCCGGACGCATGGGGTCCGTAATAAAGCGCAGCTGGATGAGATAGTTGAAAAATCCCTGACAGATGCTGCCATTTGGGATGAAGTGAAAGACCGGCTTAAGAAAAGTGCCCTGGGTATGTCCGGCGGTCAGCAGCAGCGGTTGTGTATCGCCAGAGCGCTGGCGGTTGAACCGGAGGTTCTTCTGATGGACGAACCGACTTCGGCGCTGGATCCCATTTCAACCGCCAAGGTCGAAGACCTTGCTATTGAGCTTAAGGACAAGTATACTATCATTATTGTAACCCACAGCATGCAGCAGGCGACCCGGATATCCGATAAAACGGCTTTTTTCCTGCTGGGTGAAGTGATAGAATACGGAGAAACCGAACAGATCTTTTCAAATCCCAGGGATAAGCGAACAGAAGATTATATTACTGGCCGGTTTGGTTGATGGATACAGGAGGAATGGAAAAATGAGAAATCGATTTGATTCACAGCTCAAAACGCTCAATGATAATATGATCACCATGGGCGCGTTGTGCGAAACGGCAATCGCCAAGGCGATTAAAGCCCTCAAGAACAATGACGCCAAATTGGCGAAGGAAGCCATTGAGGATGATTCTGAAGTTGATCAGATGGAAAGTGATATTGAGCGGATGTGTTTGCGGTTGCTGCTTCAGCAACAGCCGGTAGCAAAGGATCTGCGTCAGATCTCTTCGGCATTAAAAATGATAACGGACATGGAACGCATTGGGGATCAAGCTTCGGATATCGCAGAAATTGTGACGACCAGTGACTTACGTGATGAGGTTCACAATTCCCATATCGACCGTATGGCCCAGGCGACCATCGGCATGGTTTCCATGGCCATTGATGCCTATGTCAAACGGGATTTGGACATCGCGCAGAACGTGTTTGACAGTGACGATACAGTGGATGAACTTTTTATAAAAATCCGTAACGACCTGATCGAGCAGGTTCAGATTTCTAAAAATCCGGTTCAAGGCGAACACATTATGGATATTTTAATGATTGCGAAATACCTTGAACGCATTGGCGATCATGCCACGAATATTGCCGGCTGGGTCCGGTTTGCAGTGACAGGTCAGCATGGAAAGACAGCATTATGATTTACTGCGTCGAAGATGATGGCGGCATTCGGGAACTGATTGTCTATACCCTTGAAAATTCAGGATTTCATGCCCGGGGCTTTGAAAGTGGGGAACCTTTTTTTGAAGCGATGGCTTCCGGTATGCCGGAATTGGTTCTGCTGGATATCATGCTGCCCGGGGAAGACGGAATCCAGATTTTAAAAAGAATCCGTCAGGATGCCAGAACAGCGGCCCTTCCGGTTATTATGCTGACCGCCAAAAGTGCGGAGTACGATAAAGTGATTGGACTGGATAACGGCGCGGACGATTATGTGACCAAACCTTTTGGGATGATGGAATTACTCTCAAGGATCAAAGCGGTTTTGCGCCGGAGCAGACCCGCTGCCCAGGGATTGCTTTCTTATAAAGAGGTATCTGTGGACGAAAGAGCCCATGAAGTTTTTGTTCTGGGAAAACCGGTTGAACTGACCTTAAAAGAATTCAGTTTGCTGGAGCTTTTCTTAAAAAATATCGGGATTGTTTTGACCCGGGACATGCTTTTATCCAAGATCTGGGGCTACGATTTTGACGGTGAAACCCGGACTGTCGATGTTCATATCCGTACCCTGCGTCAGAAACTGGGGGATGCCGGTTCAATCATTGAAACCGTCCGGGGCGTAGGCTACCGGATCGGAGGTTCCAATGAAAAACAAACTGTTTAAAAGTATCTTTCTGACATCCATGCTGATTTTGGCTTTGACCATCATCATCATTATCCCTACGCTCTACCACAGTTTTGTGTTGGAGAATCAGGAGAGTTTAAAACAATCAACCCAGGTGATCGCTGAAGCGGTCAAGACTGTGGATGATGTCAGCTATTTAAAAACCATTGGGAAACAAGTGCAAAACCGGATTACCCTCATTGCGCCTGACGGTAAGGTTTTATACGACAGCAATGCGGATGCCGGTACTATGGAAAATCACAGCAACCGGCCGGAATTTCAGGATGCGTTAAAAAACGGATCGGGTTCGGATTCCCGGCATTCCAAAACCCTGGAGGAAACCACCTATTATTATGCGGTTAAAATCTACGACGGCAATGTTTTGCGTCTGGCTGATACCACAAAAAGTACCCTGGGAGTCTTTGGAAGCGCGGCATCCATTATTGCTTTCCTGGTTGTGATGGTGGTGTTAACGGCATTTTTTACAGCGGAGGGTCAGGCCAAATATATTTTGACGCCCATCAATCGGCTCAATTTGGATAAACCCTTGGAAAATGATTCTTACGAAGAACTTTCGCCGTTGTTAGTCCGTCTGGATCGTCAGCGGCGACAGATTAAAGAGCAGATTCAAGCGATGAGCGCCAAGCAGGATGAATTTAATCAGATTACCAACAGCATGACCGAAGCACTTTTGGTGATCGATCACCAGGGAACGGTGCTCTCGGCCAATCAAAGTGCCCGGGAATTTTTTGAAAAAGCGGAGGTCTGCACCGATTGTTCCTATCTGGAATTTTGCCGGGAAGAAGGGTTTATTCAGGTGGTTCGTCAGGCTTTGGACGGAGTGGCCCACCAGGTTCAAGTCAAGAAAAACAGCCGGATCTACCATCTAAGCGGCAGCCCGGTGCGGGAAGAAAATGAAGATTTTGGCGCCGTCATTTTTATCACAGACGTCACCGAAAAAGAGATGGC
>JAQWCN010000195.1 GCA_028705955.1 Eubacteriaceae bacterium | reverse complement strand
GCTGGTGGATGCGATGGCGGTTTACGTCCGGCTGTATCATTTGGCCCCCGATGGTGCGTATGAGGTTAGTTTTAATTTTGATGACAGTATTGTGGTGGATAAGGACACGGAGCTTTTGGCCATGCAACAGGATGTGGTGCAGGGGTTGCTTCGGCCTGAGATTTATATCGCGAAGAAATACGGCGTGAGTGAAGAGGAGGCATTGAAGATGATGCCGGAAAAGGTGAAAATGGACGAAAATGGGGATTTTATCGATGAGGAGTCCAATGACTTCGCCAATGATAAAAATGAGCCGAACAAGGCGGATAATAGCCGAAACGACGGTGGTGATGGTTGATGCTGACACCGGAACAGTTGGCCACCGCCTCAAGGATGCTTCAACCGTTGTTTGAGGAGTATGAGGATTTTGTCCTTCGGGATTTTGCCAGGCGTCTCACGGATGCGGGGGGCTGGACAGGCACGGCGGAATGGCAGGCAAAGGAAGGTGTGGCCACCGGGGTTTCCATCAATGCCATTGTATCTGAAATGAAACGGACGCTGGCGATCAGCGATGATGACCTGGTGACGTTGTTCACAAAGGCTGGCCTTTTGAATATTCTACAGGAGAATGAACGGCTGACCACCGCCGGGCTTAACGCGGTGAAGATTTCGACCATGCCGCAACTGGAGCAGATTGTCAAGGAGATTGTTGTTAAGACCATGGGAACTTTTCATAATTTTTCCGGTTCCCTGGGCGTGGTGTACGACACGGTGACGGGCCGCAGAAGTCAGAATTTGACGGCTTATTTTCAGAGTGCCATCGATTTGGCCATGTTGAAAACAAGGACTGGTGTTTGTAATTATAATTCGGCCATCAAGACGGCGGTGAAAGGGCTGGCTAAGGAAGGTGTTTCGGTCATTGATTATGCCAGTGGCCGTTATTGCCATTTGGATGTGGCGGTGCGCCGGGCAACGCTGACGGGGCTTAATCAGATGGCCAGTCTGCAAAACCGGGAGATTACCAATGCGTTGGGGTTGCCCCTTGCGGAGGTGACGGCCCACCAGGGGGCACGACCAACCCACGCACAGTGGCAGGGGAAGGTGTATCAGATTGAAGGCAGCAGCAAGAAGTACAAGAATTTGGCGATGGCAACCGGCCTTGGGACGGCCACGGGGCTGCTTGGGGTGAATTGCCGTTACCAGTGGTACGGGTTTGCCGAAGGAATGCACAGGGCATGGACGGATGAGATGCTTAAGGATATTGATCCGCCTGATTTTGAGTACCGCGGAAAGAATTACACGGCGTACCAGGCGACCCAGCGCCAGCGGCAGCTGGAGCGGATGATGCGCGCAAAGAAGCGGGAAATTGTGGGTTATGACGCTCTGGGTGATGTGGCAAAGAATGAGTTTGACACGGCCAGTCTTGAGCTTAAGGAGCTTCGGAAGGAGTATAAGAGCTTTAGCGACGCCGCTGACTTGCGGGTGAAGAATGAACGGGCCCAGGTTAAAGACTTTGACCGTGCGATGAGCTCCAGGACGACCTGGGGCGCGAAGCGTAAGGCGGAGGATTTAAGGCGGAAGGAAAAGGTCGCTACGTTTAGCAATGGTCCTTTTCATTTCGATGAAAGGGGGAATACCAAAGCGTATGAGGCCAAAATCAAGAAGGCCAGAACGGAGATTGAACAATATCATCAGGTTACGGGGTTGCATTGCGATGGAAAAGTATTCCAGCAATTAGATGTAAAAGGAAATGTCGTAAAGAAGTTTACGCCGGGGGAACTGGCGAAAATCATCAAATCTGACTATCTTTTTCAGAATAAACCTGTTAAAATATATTCATGTAATGCCGGAGCACCCAATGCGACGGCAGCGCAGAATTTGGCTAATGCGCTCGGGGTTGATGTTAAAGCACCGGTTGATTATATTGCGTTATACAGCGATGGACAGTTTCATGTTGTTAGCCTCGACAACAATGGAAAAGTATTAAAAAAATATAAGGTTGATGAACAATGGAAAATATTCAATCATCGAAAGAAGAAGAAATAAAAGAGATTTTTATCATAGATAGCGGTAAGAAATGTGTTGAATCGGACGAGGAAATAAAGATGGTTCTCAATTATTTGATTGATGATAATTATCGTGAAGTCTTGGCGATTATACCTGGCGTATTGACTTGGTATACCGATGGTGCTTATTACTGGAGTGAAAGGAACCTACAGACAATACAAGATAAAAAATGTGGTTTCGTTGATGGATTTATTGAGCATGTAAAGTCAAAAGTAAAAAAATGAAGTTCAATCGGGACGTGCAAGCGTCCTTTTTTAATTCAGTTTTGGGAGGTTACTATGAAGGTTTTTATTAGTCAGGCGATGGATGGAAAAAGTCATGAGGAAATCCAGCAGGAACGTGACATGGCGATCGAGACGATTCGGCAAAAGTTTGGAGATGATATTGAGGTTCTGGACACTTTCTTTTCGGATTTTGATGGTCTTAAACATCCCCTTGAGTTTTTAGGAAAGGCGATTATGATGCTGGCGATGGCAGATGTCGCTTATTTTGTTGATGGATGGGAGTCGGCCAGGGGATGCCGGGTCGAGTATCAGTGCTGCAGAAATTATGGGGTTGATGTGATTGGGGCCGATTAACCATGGACAACTTCAAAGCGGTTTACAAAATCCTCCACACGTTGGAGGTGGCGATGGATTACCCGGAATTTGATCCGACGCCAATCTGTCATAGAGCTATTGGGGTATCGAAGGAACGATGGGCCCGGTACATCGAGATGATGGCGGATGTGGGATACATCAAAGGTGTGGAGATTACCACATTTCTGACCGGGGAAACGGATGTGGATATCGGTGATATTCGCATCACATTGAAGGGGCTTGAGTATCTTCAGGAAAACAGTATGATGAATAAGCTTTACAGAGCGGCAAAGGGAATTAAAGAGGTTACACCTGGTATTTAACCACCAACCGATAGGAAGGTGGTTTTTTAATACAAAAATTTGACCTGCCGGCAGGTCATTAAACTGCATCGGGGCCCAAGCGGATCACCAACCGCTTTAAAAACGTGTGGGGCTTAAAGGAGGAGTATGGCGTTTAATAAAGAGTTTCTGAGTAGTTTGAAGGTTTTAAACGTGGAATTCGGTAGAGATCCACGCTATTGTTTAGGTGACCTTATAAAAAGAAGTGTTTAGAAATATAATGGAGTGGCCAGGATGAAGGACAGATAAAAGCAATTAACGCTGGAAATCAAGTGAAAGTTGTGTTGACCGATATTGATCTGGAGTTGGCCTCTTTTATTTCAGTGGAATAAATACAGTAAAGCCGCGGATTATTCCACGGCTT
>JAQWCN010000194.1 GCA_028705955.1 Eubacteriaceae bacterium | reverse complement strand
AGGATTTTTATGTTTTTTGGAACCACTGAGGAGGACACCCCATGCAAATCATTCACCCACTTACCCCACAGAAAATCACCACCCTTTTAGACGCCGGCTACAAAACCTACCCCCTGGCCGCAGAAATGCTGTCGGACAGCCACACCCCCATGACGGTGCTGCGGATTCTAAAGGGGAGTTCCAGCCATTGCTACCTGCTGGAATCCGTGGCCGGAAGCGAGCGTTGGGGGCGATACACCTTTTTAGGCTATGACCCCAAGCTGGAGATTACCTGCCGGGATGGCCAGATGAAGGTGGGGGAGGAATCCTTTGAAACTCAAAATCCTGCCAAGGCCATTCGCCAGGTGCTGTTGGATTATAAAAGCCCAGGGGTGCCGGAGCTGCCCACCTTTACCGGGGGCTTAGTGGGGTACTTCTCCTACGACTACCTTCACTACGCTGAACCCACCCTGGATTTTAGCGATCAGGAGGGGGAGGGCTTTATGGATGTGGACGTGATGCTCTTTGACAAGGTGATTGCCTTTGATCACTTCAAACAGAAGATCATCCTTATGGTCAATGTACCCCTAAAGGAGGGGGAGGCCGGCTGCCGTCGGGGAGCGGCGGACCTTGAGGCCCTGGGGGACCTCATCCGTTCAGGAACGCCTTGTCCCGCCAATCCGGGCCAGCTGACCACACCCATCACCCCCCTTTTTGATGAAGGGGAATACTGCCGGATGGTGGAGAAGGCCAAGGACCATATCCGGGAGGGGGATATCTTCCAGGTGGTGCTGTCCAATCGGCTCTCTGCCGGGTATACGGGGAGCCTCCTCAATACCTACCGGGTCCTGCGGACCACCAATCCCTCACCCTATATGTTTTACTTTTCCTCGGCGGATATCGAGGTGGCTGGGGCCTCCCCGGAGACATTGGTCAAGCTGAAGGATGGCTGTCTTCACACCTTTCCTCTGGCGGGAACCAGACCCCGGGGAAAGGATGGGGCCGAGGATGTTCGGCTGGAGGCCGAGCTTTTAAGGGATGAAAAGGAGCTGGCAGAGCACGATATGCTGGTGGACCTGGGGCGTAACGACCTGGGGCGGGTGAGCCGCTTTGGCAGTGTGGGGGTGGAGAGCTACCGTCAGGTGGAGCGTTACTCCCATGTCATGCACATCGGCTCCACGGTCCGGGGGGAGCTGGCCCCGGATATGGATGCCCTGGATGCCATCGCGTCGGTGCTGCCGGCGGGGACCCTGTCCGGGGCCCCAAAGCTCCGGGCCGCCCAGATTATCGGGGAGCTGGAGGGCAACCGCCGGGGGATTTACGGCGGGGCCATTGGCTACATCGATCTCACCGGGAATATGGATGTGTGCATTGCTATCCGCATCGCCTATAAAAAGGCCGGGAAGGTGTATATAAGGAGCGGTGCGGGCATCGTGGCGGATTCCGTACCCGAGGGGGAATATCGGGAATGTATTCAGAAAGCGGCGGCGGTGGTGGATGCCCTCCAGGCGGCCCAGGAGGTGGAGTGATGATCTTACTGATTGATAACTACGACAGCTTTTCCTACAACTTGTACCAGCTGATGGGGGCCATTAACCCCCATATCCAGGTTGTCCGGAACGATGCCCTGACCCTGGGGGATATCCGGGCCCTAGCCCCAGAGGCCATTGTGTTGTCCCCGGGACCCGGGCGGCCCGAGGATGCGGGTGTTTGTGTGGAGGTGGTGCAGGAATTGGGGGTAGAGATCCCCATCCTGGGGGTGTGCCTGGGGCATCAGGCCATCTGCCAGGCCTTGGGGGGCACCATCGGATACGCCGGGACCCTGGTCCATGGCAAGGCCCATCCCATCCGGATGGCGGACCACCCCATTTTTACCGGCTGCGGCCAGGAGACCACCGTGGGGCGCTACCATTCCCTGGTTTTGGAAGAGGATACTTTACCCCAAAGCCTAAGGGTTATTGCCCATAGTCGGGATGGCGAGGTCATGGCCGTGGCCCATCGTCAATACCCCATGGTGGGGCTCCAATTTCATCCCGAATCCATCCTCACCCCTTTGGGACCGAAGATGGTCGCTAATTTTTTAAATCATCTGACAGCGTCAGTCGAATAAAGAAAGGACATCACATCATGATTAAAGAAGCCATTTTTAAAATTGTCAATAAAGAGGATTTAACCTATCAGGAAGCCTATACTGTCATGAACGAAATCATGGCAGGGGAGACCTCTCAAACCCAAAACGCTGCCTTCCTGGCGGCCCTGACCACCAAAAGCACCAAGGCCGAGACCATTGATGAAATCGCCGGCTGTGCGGCGGCCATGCGGGACCATGCCACCAAGGTTAGGCACAATCTTTCAGTGATGGATATTGTGGGAACCGGAGGGGATGATGCCAAGAGCTTCAACATCTCCACCACCGCGGCCTTCGTGTTGGCGGCAGGGGGAATTAAGGTAGCCAAGCACGGCAACCGGGCGGCCTCTTCGAAATCCGGCACCGCTGATTGCCTGGAGGCCCTGGGGATTAACATTGCCCAGGAGCCGGAGCGGTGCGCCCAGCTTCTCAAAGAGGTGGGGCTGTGCTTTCTCTTCGCCCAGAAATACCACACCTCCATGAAATATGTGGGCCCCATCCGAAAGGAGCTGGGAATCCGTACGGTTTTCAATATATTGGGCCCCCTGACCAACCCGGCATCCCCCACCATGCAGCTGCTGGGGGTGTACGATGAATCCCTGGTGGAGCCCCTGGCCAAGGTGATGGCCACCCTGGGGATCAGACGGGGGCTGGTGGCCTACGGCCAGGATAAGTTGGATGAAATCTCCCTGTCCGCACCCACCACCCTGTGTGAGGTGAAGGACGGCTACTACAAGAGCTTTACCATCACCCCCGAGGAATTCGGCTTTACCCGGTGCTCAAAATCCGATTTGGTGGGGGGGACACCCGCTGAAAATGCGGCCATTACCCGGGAAATCTTGTCCGGAGCAATGGGACCGAAGCGGGATACGGTGCTGATGAATGCCGGGGCAGGGCTGTACATCGGAGAGAAGGCAGAATCCATGGCGGAGGGCATCCGCCTGGCTGGAAGCCTCATTGACAGCGGGGCGGCCCTGGCCAAGTTGGAAGAGCTGAAGGCGGCGGTGGCTTAAATGGCGGATATTTTAAATACCATTGCGGACCATGCCAGAAAGCGGGTGGAGGCGGCTAAGATGAACCTGCCCATCACCGTCCTGGCGGCCCAGGTCCAGGCCCTGCCCCCCTTAGAGGGTTTTCCCTTTGAGGCGGCTCTCTCCAGGGAGGACATGGCCTTTATCTGTGAGTGTAAGCAGGCCTCCCCCTCCAAGGGACTCATCGCCCCGGACTTTCC
>JAQWCN010000037.1 GCA_028705955.1 Eubacteriaceae bacterium | reverse complement strand
GTGGACGGGCAAAAAGACGAGTATGAAAAGATTTTTTCCTTCTCCCACAGCATGGGATTCCCCACCCGGCTCTCCCATATTCACGCCACACTGGCGGATGTGGATACCATGATTGAAAAGGCACTTTCCGGCATTGATGTGCGGCAATGGCCTTATCCGGTTACCCCAAAAATGATCGCCGATGCCGTCGACACCATTGAAGCGGATAATGACGCCAAAGGTATTCACTAAAAACCAATCCCTTTTCAAATAAAAAACTGGCGGTTAAAAATAACCGCCAGTTTTTTGATTCCCTTTGAATTAATACAAGGGCGATAAATCATATTCACTGCGTAAAGCAATGGGATAATTGGTTTGATACCGGGTAAACCAATTGTGATATTCTTCTTCAATAAATATATTACTTTGGAGCTGATGGTCAACAATAGTGTGGCGCACTACCCTATAACTTCCTCCCGAAAAACTATAATGTACGGATACAATGGAATGTAAAGAGCGATCATTCTCCCCATAAAACTCAGCATGGGAACCATCGATCGATCCTAAAGACTGAACCGTTCTGTCATAAAATGTAAAAATTTCAAATTTTCTGTTGGACTCGTTCGTACCGTGGCCCACAATCAGCTCTGGGAATCCATCCTGATCAATATCGGTCATCGCATAAACCTTCGTTATCCAAGAGTTCCCCCCATTTGGGCCATCGTTTTGGGCTGCTACCAATATATTGCGATACGTGGCCCGCATCCCTGTAAAATCCAGAAAACTTTTATCGGTTGAACCTGGCGCATCGCCCCCTTTGGGAACCAGAACAATTTGTATGGCTTCCAGCCGGTAAGCCATATCCTGCGTTCCAGCACTGGCTCCGTTGGATGCCCAGCCCATCCAGCCGATATTCTGACAATGGACCCGATAATACACGTCGTAGTGTTCAGCCATCTCCCCGGTTAATCGGATTTGAATAGCCTCCAGGCGAAGTGCCTGTCCGCTGGTTCCGCTCATCTCACCGTCTGCTTTAAAACTGGATTCCCATCCGATATTTTGAATATGTGTCCGGTACTCAATCCCGCCACTGTATTCCGAATCGCCAAGATGAATGCGAATTCCTTCCAGACGCAGACCTTTTCCATCCGTTCCACTTTCTTCCCCATCGGTCACATTGTCCATCCATCCATAATTTTCGACATGGGTTTGATACGAAACTAAAGCCTGTTTGAAATGATTGTCTGTACTCCCGGGCGCAGCATCTCCTTTTTTGACCAGAACAATTTGAATCGCTTCAAGCCGGTAAGCATAACCGGCAGATCCTGCGGATTCTCCATTCTGAGCCCAACCCATCCAGCCAATATTTTGGCAGTGAACCCGGTAATACACATCGTAGTGTTCAGCCATATCTCCGGTTAATTGGATTTGAATAGCCTCCAGGCGAAGTGCTTTTCCCTGAGTTCCACTCATCGAATCGTCTGCTCTAAAACCGGATTCCCATCCGATGTTTTGGATATGCGTCCGGTATTCAATCCCGCCACTGTACTCCGCATTCGACAGTCTGATTTGAATAGCCTCAAGGCGTAAAGACCTTCCCGATGTCCCGCTCGTTTGGCCATTGCATACCGAATCCTGCCATCCATCATTTTGAACATGCGTCTTATAAAAGATTCCAGAATTCATATTGCCCGCCGCTTGTGTTTCCTCGGAAATGTCCGGTGCCGCTGTTGTCGACGGGGTCGGCTCAGCCTGTTCATTCTCAAGGCATGCGGATGGCTCTTCCTCCGTGTTGTCCGATTGATTCTTCTGAGTGAGCATTGGCTGAGCCGCACTTTGCCCTTCTCCGACCTCACTTGCCAAAACCCCCATGGATAAAACCATCATTCCAGTTAATACTAAAATACCCAACACAACTAATCTGTAACATTTTTTCATTTTGACCTTCCCTTCCAATTGAAAATTAATTACAAATTAATTATATAAACATGTTCTAAAGCTTATCAATCTTTTTCATTCAATACTGTCGTTCCCTCACTCATCCCGTTCCATTTTTCAAACACCTGCTACGCTTTGTCTAAAAAGATCCTCACTCTTTTCCTTTTCTCCTTATGGAAAAACCACCGTCAGCAGCATTTTAAAGGCTTCCTGGGCATACACGGCATGAGTCACTTTGGCGGGCATAATCAGCACTTCCCCCGCCCGAACACAATGAACCGTATCTCCCACTGTAAACCGTCCGGTTCCTTCAAGAACCTGTACCATTGCGTCGCCTTCCGAATCGTGGGCTGCGATTTCTTCATCTTTTGCAAAAGCGAACAAGGTTATACTAACCGCCTTATTCTGCGCCAATGTTTTGCTGACAATCTGTCCCGGCTGAACCCTTACTTCTTTCGCCAGCGGTAATACTTTATTCTGGGTGATGTTTTTAATCCATGCCATTGTCCTGTTCCTCCTTGTTTTTGATTGGGTTGCAATTGACTAACGTTTCTTCAATCCATACGTTGCATTCATTATCGCATTTTCTCTGGCGCTCTGCTGTTGTAATCGCAACATTTTTACACCTTCTCTTTTTCCTCTCGTAATAGCATTCCCCAAATGACGCATCTCATCTTGACTCCTGCCTTTTCCCATAAAAAAAGAATGATGGTCCTTACTTTCCCATCGTTCTGCTTTTTTTATTTTGCTTGCATGATCACGTCCACCTGAATTTCCGGGTCTACCGCCTGTCTAAAGGTTTCAGCATCCTCTTTTTTCCCAACGATACTCCCATAATGGATGGGAATAGCCACTTTTGGTTTTAACCCGTTAATAAAAGCCGCCGCTTGTTTGGCATTCATCGTAAAGGTTCCGCCAATGGGAACCATGGCGATGTCACAGACAATCGCTTCGTTTTCCTTGAGGGCGTCGGTATCCCCGGCCAAATAGAGGGTCTGTCCGTCAACATGCAGCACGTAACCCACCCAGCCCGATTGTTTAGGATGAAAGGGCTTTATTTTGTTATACGCCGGAACAATTTCCACCGTTAATCCGTCAATCTTCATGACTTCTCCTGGTGCGACTGTGGTTATTTTGCCGTCTGCCGGCAACAGTGCCGTCACTTGGTTTTTTATTTTTTCCGGCACCACGAAATGGGTCCCGGCTTTAACCACTTTGGCAATATCTTCCGGGGAGAAGTGATCGTAATGGTCATGAGTAAGTAAAATAAAGTCGGCGTCGTGGGGCGCTACTTCCATTTTAAATGGATCGGCGTAGATTGTGCCGTTTGTTTCTGATGTTATCTTAATGCTGCTTTGGGTGAAAAGTGTGATGTTTTTTTGCATGGGTCCTCCTTTTTACATTATAATTCGTGAAAGAAATGAGCAATTTCCTATAATTCATCGATTCTACAACGCATTGACTTGTTTGCTTCTATACAAAATTTTTTTGTTTTATACTCTAAATATAGTAATCCACAAAATAATAAATCTCTCTTACTTACAAATAATAGTCTTCCAATGATTTACCTAATTATAAACTGTCTTCTTTGGATGTAGGATTCCCCTTTCCTTTTTACTGTAACCACGAAAAACCGTTTGTTTAATCGTCCGCTTTGTACGCGGGCATTAATTGATCTTTTTATACTTAGAGTTTTGATTCCGAATTTCATATTGCCTTCTTTATCTCGGATTAATAGTTTTTTTCATTTCAATTATTTCTTTTTTTACTAGAGTAAATCATTTATATGCCCTTTCACTAGTCCTTCTACCGTCTTGAAACGTTTTTCAAAACATTGTTTATAATCATTAGCCTCCACTGAATTATTTATCATATAGTCTTGTATTTGTAATTTCGAATATGCGGTTGGAACGATACTATCGCTATATTCTTTAATTGATTTGCTTAAAATAGCTTTGTTTTCCGATTTAGTAATATAAATGAAATTCAACGGTGTATTAAGAATATTGTGCTCATCTTTTCTTAATTCCAATGAACTTTCATTAATTGTTTTTGCGCTTCCAAGTGGAATGATATGATGTTCCTCTAATTTGTCTGTAAATACACTAATTACGTCATCGCTAAAAAAACTTGAATAAGTTTCTGATAGGAAAAATTGAGATAATAAAGTTCTTAATACCTTTTTAGGTACAACACCTTCCATTAGAAGGGTTTTTTTATCTGAAAAATCTTGTGCATTAAATACCTTATTTGTATTTTTTAAAAAATCCCAATTATTCTCTAAAAAAGAATTACGTAATTCTTTTAAATCAGACTCCATTCTTTGATTCTGATCACGATCATATGCGCCTGAAAAAACGGCATTCCAATACCATGCTTCAATATAATCATGATTTTTTTTATTATTATAAAATTTATCATCAAGCATTAGAAAACTAATTACAGTAATAATATTTTTATAATTTATTTTATTAATAGTTTGTATCCCACAACGTAAAAAGAGAAAAAGAAACGCTCTATCCATTGCTTCGCATACTTTTATAATATTTTTCTTTATCTCTTTAGCATTTAAATCAAGAATCGCCTTTTTCTTCGTATAATTGAGAGAAATTTTTTCGGGTTTCATTTCGTGATTATAACAATATAACGACATTACATTTAATAATATATCAGTATATTGTTTATTTAACACGTTTCCGTTTTTTTTGATAACATCCATTTCTTGTGACGCATTAAAATTCAGAAAATTATTAACAACCAATCCACGATTATCAAGCACTTTTTTAACATTAGTATTGATATCAGGTAATAATTCTATTCTATGTTTCTTGTTTGAATTAATATAATTGACAATTCTTTGATATGTTCCCTCATCGTCATCATGTTCTAAGACTGCCACTTTTGCCATAATTAAATCGAAAGCACTGAGACTTACACCACCAATATTCATGTTTTCATAAATTGCAATTGCTCTTTCTCTTTTCCCCTTTTCAACTTCAATACACTCTATAGCTGCATTACATGCCGTTTCTATAAGAAATTTTTTAAGATCTTCTATCCATTGTTCTATTTTTTCAGATAGTATGTTTTTAGCTTTTTCTAGTTTATCATCAGAATTATTAACTTGTTCTAATTCTTTCTGGTGTAATACATTTTTTATTACATTTTCAAACTGATCTTGCTTCCTTTTATTATCGAAAAAATCTTTTACTTCAAAATTATATGATTCTTTTAAACCTTTTGTGAACTTTGTTAGATTATTATTACTAGTTCCATCATATTTACAAACAATATAAAGTGGAATTAAATAATATTCATTTTTTGTGCAACATTTTAACATTTCATTTGTATCAAAATCATGGCCAGGTACATATGGTTCCTCATCTTTTTTATTAAAATCTTTTGTCCTGATAAAATCTTTAATATCATTTGATAAAAAATCAATCCCATCATCTGTAAAACACGGAAATTCAAATCTTTCTACATTAAAAAAATCTGTCTTTTTATTGGTTGAATTTATCAATGATTTCCATGTTGGTATTTCTAAAAAGAATCGTCTTTTCAAAGATGACGATTTCAATTGATTCCATTTTAATGGTTGATTTTCACTTTCTGCAAATATTAAATTTGAGAAAGCATTAGCAATCACCGTTAATCTTTGTTGCCCATCTAGTAAATAACTACACTCATTATTTATATCTTCCTTTTGTATCGGATCTTTTCTACCTATTGAAGTTGCTTTAAATTCATCTTTTTCTGCTTTTACTAGCAGAATAGAACCAACCGGCATTTTTGATAAAACAGATGCTATTAATCTACACTGCATTTCTTTGTCATCCCAAACAAAATCCCTTTGAAAATATGGAAGTAAAATTTTGTTTTTATGTATATCACACAATATTGTTTCAATTTTTGTCGGCTTCATATTTAATCACCAACCGTTTTGATAAAATCATCAAGAAATTCATTATTCATTTTCTGATAGTATCTTCCATTAAAGGCATTGATAAATGAATACAAGTTATTTATTCGGTCATTCAGGGTTGTACCTTCACTTAACAAGTTTTCATAGAGTACTTCAATTCCGCCATAAACATAGGATTCAAATATTTCATCAAAATATTTTCGCTTCTCTGGATTATTATCGTAACGAAATGCTCTTGCCTGACGTTCTTCTAAACATGTATTCTTTTTATCATATAATAGTGCTAAAAGACGATAATTATGTAATAATCGATCCTGTTCTTTTATTACAGTATCCGCAAAGACTTTTGTATTTATTTCTCGATTTTTTGTTTGATTTGTTACTCGTCGATTAAATAAAAAGCCAATGATAGGAGCGCAAAGAAAGACATCAACATTACGATTGAAAAATCCTTTTTTAATATCTGCACTCAGTGGTGCTGTTAATTCTTTCATATACTTAGCATGTTGTCCATAAATGACAATATCTGTATTATACATATTGTACCTCTTTTATGAATGATTTCGTATTTGAAGACTTTTCTAAAACATAACTTGCTCCGATTCGGTTTGCCATATGTTCAGCCGCTACATCTCCGTCCGTATCTTTAATAAAAAATACAACTTGTTGTGCAATATCAGGTAAAGTCTGACATACATTGTTTATCCTTTTTTTATCAAAAGCCGATAAAGGAGCATCCATAATTAATGGATAACCTTGCGCATCATCGAGATAATAATTTGCCTCATCTTCTTCTTCATTTTTATCTTTATCCCTTTTTCCCTTTGCTAATTTAATAATACCAGAAATAAATGCAAAAATAATCGAATAGTTTTGAGCCGTTGATCGTTCCAATGCAGTACCTGTTTGTTCTTGTTCTTCTTCAAATACTTCAACTGTTAATTGATAATTATTATCAACATGGATTTTCATACCACCACCATAAATATCCTCAAAAAATTGATTGATAGTTTCTTCAAGTTTTTTCCGTGTTTTTGTTTCGTGGAGGTCATAAATGAGTGTCAACTTTTCATAAACAGCTTTTGCGTAAGCGCGATATTTAATAAAAATTTCACTATTTTGTCCAATATGTACTAATTCTTCACGCTGGTTTTCTAAGCTACGTTTTCGACTTTCAATACTCCCTTTTTCACTTAATAGCCTATTTTCATTTTCATCTAATTTTTTAAGTTGCTCTTTACATTCATCGTATTGTTTTTGTGCTGTTTTTCCTTCATCTGCTCCATTGATCAAATTAACCAAATCATCTATAGTTGTCTGACATTGAGAAGCTGAATCTTTTTCGTTTTCTAGATTATCTACACCTTGTACCATTTGATTATAAAATACATTTGAATTGCGTATTGCATTGTTGGATTCTGTAGTAAATTGTCTAATTTGAGTACCTATTGATTGTGGCGGAAGATAATTCATAAGTTCTAATAAGTTTTTTTCTTCAGGAGAGCCCTTCTTCAATGGCGTTCCACAAATACAAAATCCTCTATCCAAAAGTATTTGTACTGTTCGTTGTTGGATATCCGGCAATGCTTTATCGCTACTTTTTGTCATTTTCAATTCACAGTCTATTTTTTTAGACAACGGAGTTAAAAAATAGGATAAGGCACCGTGATTGAAATTCTGCAAAAGCTGTTCTATCAATCCAAGCTGCTTTTTTTCGTGTTTTAATAAATCCTTCTGAGCACTATCATATTCTTCTTTTTTATGAACAATAGGCATTAAATCTCTCAATTTTCCAACACATGACTTCTCAAGGTCTTCGTATCTCTTTTTATTATTTTTAATTTCTTCAAGTGCATTTTCTTTTTTCTGTATGTTATGATCTAATTCTTCAATTCTTGCTGTTAACCCATTAACTTTTTCATTGCTCTGCGCATCAATTTCCTTATTGAAACGTCCAATTATCGTCGATTTAGAATTTGACGGTTTAAAATGCTTAATGGCATTTTGCATCGGTGTTAAACCGACTAAGCCACGTACTGCTTCCCGGAATTGATTACTCCTTCGATTATCAATTTCATCACTTAGATCTTTTATTCTCTCTCCATCAAATATAAAAAATTGAGACAATTCTCTAGGCAACATTTCCTGAACAAATCTTTGTGATGAGCGTTCAGGCATGGGTTTTTGATTGCCATCAATAATTTCATACACACGGAAAAGATTCTCTTTACTGCTTAATCCACGTGATGCCTTAGTATAGACTACTTTTCTGGAAATAGTGTATTGTTTTTCATTGTATTCCAAATACAAATCTACAGTTGTTTCAGCTGTATGATCAGAGGTCAATTGCATTTGAATTTCTGATGATAAAAGATGTTTGTCTTTAAAAGCATTTTCACCAAATAAAACCCAATGGAAAGCTTGAGCTAATGTCGTTTTCCCCGAACCATTATCCCCCATGATGAGCGTGATATTCTTTTCTAAATCCTGTGAGAAAACAATTGTCTGCTTGCCTACAAATTGTCTGAAATTTTTAATATCAATCTTCTTTATAAGCATCAACTTCCTCCTTAACAATACGCTCTAACAAATCCAACATTGCAGTTTCGTTTTTTTCATGTGTGCGACAATTTCCTTTTTCGTAATTCAACGACCGAATAATTATACTATCCCTACGATTTTGATCAATTTCAACACCATCAATAACTAAATTCTTCTCCATAAAGCTCCTCCATAAATTCTTCTCCTAACGCTCCATGATACGCCTCTATTGTTTCATAAATTAACTCATCACTATCAATCGGATTAATAGCCGACTTTTTGAATTCAATACACCGACGGATTTCATTTTTTACCAATGCCACTTCCAATTTCATTTCCTCCTCAGATTGATAAGCCGTTTCATCAATTGGTCTTGGCAAAGTTATAAAATCATAAATCATTGCGTATTCTTTTCCCTTTGCCAAACGTAACACCCGTCCACGTCTTTGTATATATTCTTTTGGATTGGTAGTACTAGCCAAAATAAAAGCCGTTTTTATACTAGGTATATTTACTCCTTCATCTAGACATTTTATAGCCACTAATGCCTGTAAATTGTTTCCCTCCACGAAATCCTTTTTAAGCAATGTACGTTCATTTATATCTTCTCGTGAAGTGAATTGTGAAACACGCATTTCCAAATCTACACCTAAGTGTTTCGTGATAACGTCTATTTGTCTCTTTTCTTCTAAATTGTCTTCATCTTCAATTTTAGCTGTTCCACAATATACCAGCATATGAGAATCATTTTTATAAGGAGTGATGATCTCAATGAGTTTATCGAGTTTACCATTCGCTCCTGCAACGATTCGAGATCGTTGTAGTGCAAGAAATTTTCCTTTTTCAGAAAGTTTGAATTTTCCATTTTTTAATCTACGAGTTTCTTTTGCAATCTGTCTTGAATATTCTCGATATTCACGTCGTTCCTCATCGGTAAGATATACTAATACTGGCTTGTAATAATAAGGTGTTAGCTTTTTTTCTTTTATGGCCCGATGTAAATCATACTCGATACACTTTGTCCCAAAATAATTAATGAGATCTTGAGTTCCTTGTTCATCAAAGTGACGATCCAATGTTGCGGTTAAAGCCAATCGATATGTAAATCTATCCGTTAATGTTGTAATAAGTGTTTTTGCTCCAAAATTATGGGCTTCATCTATTACCAATAATATTGGCCCTTTTATTGTTTTTATTTGCTCTTGTACATAATCCGAGGCAAAGGTCATATTTGTCGAAATGAAACAAAAAAATTTCTTTTTTCTCGTTTGAATTGCCAGGTTTTGACGAAATATTTGATCTTTTAGCTGGTTTTTCCAATTCTTTTGATGTGACGCGCTATAACCAATAACTGGATTGATATTGAATAATTTCATGTCTTCAACCCATTGTTCGACTAGATGTTGAAATGGACATACAATGAATACCGACAATTCTTTATTTGTATTGCTCAACAGTCTTGTTATCGCAGCTAATGCAGTAAATGTTTTGCCCGTTCCCGTTGCCATATCAAAAATCCCACAATAATCATTCTCTTCCCATTTTTTTATTGCTTCTATCTGATAATCATATAATTGTATGAAATCCGGAATAAATGGTTCACCTTTTTTAGGTCTAGCTTTATAATTGTTGGTTTTTTCTTTGATTACACCATTATTAAATGGGAGTGGTCGATCTTCTCTAAGATAATTCTTTACAATTGTTTCTTTCACATCTGGAAAATCAAAAGTTTCTATCCCAATTTCATTGTTATTCCAAGTCGCATCAAAATTATTTTCTTTATTCAATACTCGGTCAAAATCTGATGTCCACGACTCAAAAACGTCTATTGCCTCATAATTTTTTATGAAAGCCGTTTCACTTTCATTCATAGAACCACTAAAGGCAATAATATTTCCATCTACATCATACATCAATCCCATTTTTTCGTGAAAAATTCCAACTGTATTGTTTTTAACAAAAGCTATTCGAATATCCATATACTCGTTAGCAATCAGATAAGCTAATGCATTTAATTTATCAATTAACTTCTCTTCCTCACAAGGTTTTAATTCATTAATTAAAGCGTCATGAATAATCCCCCGCTTATCATATCCCTCATTGATTGAATTAACATCCTCAAGTGATAAATGCGGAGATGCTATTAATTGAATTTTCCCATTATTCCCAATTAAATTGCCAATACCATCAATGATTCGTGCTAATGCAGAAGACGAAAAAAAACCTACCGCACGTTTATATAAAACTGCTTCTTTAAATATTGGAGCATAAAACTCTGAAACTATATTATCACTTAATGAATAATATTCCTTTTTTAAAGACAACTCTTTAAAAGACATCTTTTATTCTTCCCTTACATATTTATTTCGATATAATTTAAAGCCTTAATCAGCGCTTCAAAATCTTTTTCCCCTGTAAAATAACCCACGCTAAACCGAACCGTACCTGAAGGAAACGTATTTAGAAAATGATGAGCCGTTGGTGCACAATGGAGGCCCGTACGAACCGCAATATTTTGTTCGTTTAATATATTGCCGATTTCATCACTAATATACCCTTCTACATTTATTGACACCACACCTACATTTGAGTCACAATTTCTAAATCCTATTATTTTTATAAATGAATAATTATTTAATATTTCTATCAACTCTTGCAAATGTTGCCGTTCTAAACATCTTATTTCAGATGTTCCACCCATTTTCTTTGACCATTTTAGCGCAGCATTTAAACCTGCAATAGCCATCGTATTTATACTTCCAACTTCAAATCTTTCCGGAATTGAATCCGGCAAATTTGGGTTAGCTGAATCAATTCCTGTCCCACCGAATAAAAGAGGAGATAACTCTATTTTCTTGTTGAGTATAATTCCCGATGCTCCAAAGGGTCCATATAACGTTTTATGCCCAGCAAAAACTCCAAAATCATAATATTTTCTTGAAAAATCCAGATCAATCAAACCTGCCGTTTGTGCCAAATCTACAATAGTAATTGCCGATTCATCTTTTGCAAGTTTACAAATTTCATTAACTGGCGTTAACAAACCACAAACATTACTAGCATGTGTCATTATCACAACATCCGGTCGTCGTTCTTGAAATTGATATTTTATCTTCTCTAAATCATATTCTAATGTTTTAATATCGACAGCTAATTGAATAACTTCAATCCGATATCGTTTCTTTATATCCTCAAGAACTCGCGTTACCGCATTATGTTCAAAGGGGGTAACATATACTGTTTGAATATTCTGCCAAGATAATCCCTTTAAAACAATATTCAATCCTTCTGTTGCTGTCGGAGTAAAAACTATTCCTTGATCTTGTGTACAATGAAAGAGCTCATATAAAAGTATACGCGTTTCTTCAATCATTGAATGTACATGATTACTCAGCTCATATTGTCCCCGTCCTGCACTTACGCCATATTTTCTATAAAAAGCATCCATATAAGCATATACAGATTCTGGTTTTGGAAAAGTTGTCGCCGCATTATCAAAATAATACATTTTCATCACCTGCATAATTGTTCTAAAATGTCCATAATAACTTGTCGCTTTTCGTTATCACTTATTGAAGACCCCATATCCTCTACTGCCTGCTCAACCTCATTTTTTAGTAATTCCGCCCGTTTACTATAATTAACACGCTGGAAAGAATGTTCAACACGTTGACCATTCTCTGCATAATAACCCATAAACACCTTATCATTACCCTCACATCGATCATTCGACTGCTTTGTATTATCCTCTCTCGTTACTGTTTCGATAAATTGTTTGATAGAATCATTAAATATTTTTATGGTATTATCGTTCCAATCCTCAACACGTAATCCTGTAAAGTGTTTTGCTAATTGTTCAATTAAACTTTTTTCGTCATTTGAAGCATTTTTTATCAATGTCATTACTCGGTTTTCCCCATGATTGAACAGATGGCTCTTCGTTTCTTTTTTCAAATTCTCATACCATTCTCGCAGTACTGAAGAAAGACTCCAGTCAGGATGAGCTATTTTCTGAAAATGGATCATAATATCTGATTTTAATTTTTCAAAAAGATTATTTAACTCATTATCATATTCATTTTTGATAATTAATACTTTCTTTGTGATTGCATCATAATCATTGTTCTTCTTAAACAAATTAGGAAGAAAATCAAATAAAAACTCTCTGGAGTTAATGTTATTTCTCTTTAATGCATTTGTAAATTTAACATTGATAAGATCATTTTGTAAATAATTACCATTTCCTTGATAATGCTTTTTCATTTCTTTGGTATATTTAGGCAAAGAGATATACCAACGTTGAACCGCTAACACAATTTCAGAAAATGGATTAATATTTTGTTCATATTCATCCATATATTTATAAAATAATCTTTCCATTGCCTTTATGTATTGCTCTTTTTCTGCATTCCAATTTTCTAAAGAAACAGCATATTCGTTTGGTGAAATATTAATACGGTCGAGCAGATTTACAGATAGATCTATCTCTTCATCATGATGATAAAAAACGGTGAATTCCCTAATCTTTCGGATCACAACAGCGATATAAATCGGAATAACACCTTTTTTTATTCCGATCCCTCCAGATGGTTTCATTAATTTTTTGTATAACACTGAAAATGAAGATTTATTTGAATGCAAGAAAAAATCTTCTATTACTTTGAAACAGTAATCCCATTTTTCACTGATATGCTCACTAATATATGGTTCATTATCAATATTCTTAATAATGTTAGTATTAACAAGTGTACTGCGCATAATCGTAACGTCAGGACCATACCCTTCTAATCCCAGTCTATCCTCTAATTTTTTAGATAAAAGAGCATTAATAATCTTATCTCTGGCATTAATAACTGAAGTACTCAATTCTGTTTTATTAATTAATTCATTTGTTACTATTGGATAATTTGGATACATTTCTATGCAAATTTTAGACATGAGATCCGAAAGTTGCATCTTACGGCAAATGTTTATCCTTCGTCCATTGTGATAATACTCGGATTTTCTTTTCTCGGGTACTGAATAATTTGTAATAAACCGTCCTAATACATTACTATTATCCTCAATAACTGTATTTAGTTCTTGAATCATTAAAGGATCTGCCTGTATAATTTCATCATCTAACATCGATTTTGCTGTTTGATAGATGTAAACTGACTCCTCAATTGAATTTTTCTCTTCAGAAATAACAAAAATTATTCTCGGAAAATCAAGCATTCCATCAAGTTTTTTTCTTATTATTTCAAAATTACTCTTATCTTTACATACGATATTATAAATGACCCCATCTGCATCGATATTTTCAATTTTCTTATTCCAATTTTTGACTTGAAGGAAAATATCGTCTGAAATAAAAATCACTTGAAAATATCGAATAACTTCCTGATCGTCATTATATCTTGTTGGATATAAATAATGCTCAAAATTATATTTCTGTAATATCTCGATAAATGAATACTTGTTTTTGCAGATCTGTTCCTTGTCCTTGATTGATTGATTGATGTCTATTCCATTGCTATTCTTTAATCTTAAATGGTGATTTGTCTTGAATTGATAAATAACAAATTTTTTATCACGCAAATCACTTATCGCATCAT
>JAQWCN010000193.1 GCA_028705955.1 Eubacteriaceae bacterium | reverse complement strand
GACTAAAGAAGGAAGTTTGGCAGGTCCGAGAATTTTAGAGCATATGGTGGATACGGTTTTGTATTTTGAAGGGGAAAAATATCATACCTACCGGATGTTGCGCGCCGTTAAGAATCGATTTGGTTCTACCAATGAATTAGGCATTTTTGAGATGACTCAACAGGGACTCACCGAAGTTAAAAATCCATCAGAGCTCATGCTGCTGAGTCGTCCTAAAAATACGTGTGGTTCTGTTGTTGTGCCATGTATAGAAGGCAGCCGGCCGATTTTAATTGAGCTTCAGGGATTGGTTTCTTCCAGTGGTTTTGCAAATCCCAGACGTATGGCAACGGGAATGGATTATAACCGTATGGTTTTGCTGATTGCAATCATGGAAAAAAGGCTGGGAATCCAAATGCAAAATATGGATGCTTATATCAATGTGGTCGGCGGCATGAAAATTGATGAACCCGCTCTGGATTTGGCCGCTGTTGCTGTCCTCTATTCCAGTTTTCGTGATTTTGAAATTCCTGCGGATTTAATGATTTTAGGTGAAGTAGGACTGACTGGAGAAGTCAGAAATATTCAGAATGCTGAAAAGAGATTGAAAGAAGGGGCGAAATTGGGCTTTAAAAAATGTATTCTGCCAAAAGAAAATATTCGGGGATTAACGGGAAAGACAATGGAATTGTTTCCGGTGGATAATATTTCAAAAGCACTTAATATCATCAAGTAGGTACAAAATTTTATCCTTTTCATTATATGTAAAGAAGGCTATAATATTTATATCCTGAAGTGTACGTTACCACTCTATTTTTGAACCTACATCTTTTTATCGGGAGTCCGGATGTTCTTCAGATGAAGTCGGGCCGTCTTTGAACGGAAAACTGAATCGTGGAGACAGGGCACCCACCTGGCATTCGCTAGGCGTCAAAAATATGGGACGGCACATTCGGGATTTTTATTAAGTAAGAAGGGGGGCGCTGTGGACAGATCCTTTTGTTCATCAGCGTCTTTTTTTATTGGATAAAGAATCATTTAATGGTTGGAAGCAGAGCATGTGTTCATGCAAGTAATATTTTGTAATGGGGTTTCGCGTTTACATTAAATATGTTATACTGAAATCAGTGTAGGGGGACAGCATATGAAAGAAGAAGACAAATATTCTGCAAGCGAAGTATTGATGAATTTACCCTGCGGTCTGGTCATTTTGGAAAATGGCTATCGTTTGGAAATGCAATATCATAATATTGAAATGGCAAAATTATGCGGGTATAGGCCGGAGGAATTTAAAAACCGTTTTAAAAATAATTTTATGTTACTCATTTATCCGGAAGACCGGTCTGCTTTCGAACGGATGCTTGAAGATTGTCAGTATCGTATGCGTCTGACTGACCGGAATTTCAGACTGATTAATCAGGATGGCTCCATTGGTTGGGGAAGGTTCCAAGTGCGCTTTCTTTCCCTGAAACATACAAAATCCGTTTATTACTGCACAGTGGATGACATAACAATTTCTAAAAAAAGGGAAATGATAATTCAAAAAAAGACAGACGACATTAAAAGGCATTATCGTTTTTTAAGTAATCTCTATCAGAATGTTCCCTGCGGTATTTTACAATGTTCTCTGGAACAACGGCCAAGAATTCTGGATATTAATCCCAGAGGTCTTGCGATTTTTGGGTATAAAGAAAAAGAATCCTTTTTAGAAAAAACAGCAGGTCAGCTCTTTAATGTTTTTCTGGAGGAGCAGGATGGTCATTTTCCTGAATTTGATGAAGGCAAAACCCAGTTTGAATGCCGGTTCAGGACAGAGGATAATAAACCGGGGTGGATTGGGGGAACCGGACAGGGATTCATCCGCCCGGATGGAGCCAAAGTGCTTCAGATTGCTTTCTTTGATATTACCGATGACAAATTGAGAGATCAAATTCTTCACAGACAGCAGCTGGAATTGGAAGTGACCTATGCCAAACTGAAGATGGCGTTTGAACAAACACAACTTTTGATGTGGGAAATCGATGTCCCAACCGGGAACATCATTCTTCAGGAAGAAGACGCCAGAAAGTATCATTTTCCAAAATTAATTAAAGATCACCTGGCTTTTACTGATGAAAATCAGATTATTCATCCGGATTTTAGAAAACGGCAGTTGGAAGTTTTAAAAAGATTAAGAGCCGGGGAATCTCCGGTTGAAATCAGCATGGTTGTTAAAGGGCGGGATCAGGAATTTCATTGGCAAAAAATTACATACACCACATTTAAAGATGAAAATGGCATGCCAAAAACGGCCATTGGAGTGGCTCAAGATCAATCGGGTGAAATGGATGCCCTTCAAAAATACTGGTCCGAGGTGCAATATCGGAAGGTTCAGTTGAAAGACGCAATTGAAGTGTTGGAATACGATATGGTCACAGAAGAATTAAAAGCATCAGATCTGACAGTTATTCCAAAGGGATTAAAAAAGGCGATTCCAAATATCAGGGATTATTTAAATCACTTGCTTTTAAATATTCATCCGGATGATATTAAAAAGATGAAATTTTTAAATAATTATAATATTTTGGTCAATGAGTTGGAAGCGGGGAAAAGAGGAGAAGAAACGACGGTGGAATGCCGGATTTCCTCCCCCAGTTTTAAATACCCGGGTTATCATTGGATGAAGGCATTGTTTAACTTTACAGTAGATATTAAAACAAAGCATTTAATTATGATGGTAACCATTTGGGATATCAACAAAGAAAAAATTGAACAAATTAAACTTCAGGAAAAAGCGCAGCGGGATCCCTTAACCCATTTATGGAACCGGGAAGCTTTTCGGTTGTTTGTTGATCAAAAGCTTTTGAGAATCGTTGACGGTAAATCATATCAGGCTTTTTTCCTGATGGATATCGATGATTTTAAAAGTGTCAATGACACCTATGGCCACGGAACCGGGGATAAAGCGATTTGTTTTGTAGCAGACGCTTTGCAAAGTCAATTCCGGCGGGAAGATGCGGTGGCCCGTTTGGGTGGGGACGAATTTGTAGCGTACATGACCAAAGTTCCTAATATGGAAGACGTTCTAAGAAAAGGGAAACAAATCTGTAAATCCATGAATGGCTTTATGGATGATGGCCGTGTGATTCCCATCAGTGTTTCGGTGGGGATTGCGGTAGCTCCTCATCATGGAACGGTAAACTCAGTATTGTATGAGCATGCGGACCGGGCATTATACTATGCCAAATCTTTGGGAAAGAATCAATGTCAGCTTTTTAATCCCCATTGGCTGGAAGAATCAAAATGAAGATTATAAGGGCAGAAGATAATGGCCGCACTGTAAAAGCAGAACGTTTTTAAGAATCCATTGAGCGAATAATATACCCAATCCAATAATGAGAA
>JAQWCN010000192.1 GCA_028705955.1 Eubacteriaceae bacterium | reverse complement strand
CAAAAAGATATATCTCCCTTGGAACAGTGGTGACAGTGGTGAATACCAGACCTGACTTTTACTGCAACTGCATTCGCGCATTTGCCCAAAGTGAGTATGCTGTCATTATGTCCGTCGGTGGGGAGACTACACTGGAATCCCTTGGTGTCATCCCGGATCATTTCACGGTAGCCAGAGTGTGAAGCAAATCGATGTGCTGCAAAAGGCCGATGTCTTTCTGACCCATTGCGGTATGAACAGCACCAACGAGGCGCTGTATTACGGTCTAACCCTCCTCCTGTTTCCACAGACGACAGAGCTTGCACACCGGGTAAAGGAGCTGGGCACTGGCGCTTATCTGGAGGATGACTCGCCGGAGAACATAAAACCCGGTATTCTTGAAGTGTTGGAAACCAGCTCCTATCGACAGGCAGCAGAAAAAATTTCAGAAGGCTTCCACCGCTGCGGTGGATCAAAAGTGGCCGCGGATAAAATAGAAGCACTGTGCGGATGAGTAGGTATCGATGAATTTGAATTTATGGAGGAAAAGAAAATATGTGTGAATTAACTTTTAGATATGCGACAGAGAGCGATGTACCAAAAATTTTATATTTTATAAAAGAGCTTGCGTCTTATGAACATATGCTAGATGAAGTAGTTGCAACAGAAGAACTTTTGCAGGAATGGATATTTAAACACAAAAAAGCAGAAGTCATATTTGCAATAGAGAATGAAGAAGAAATAGGGTTTGCATTATTTTTTCACAATTTTTCAACATTTTTAGGGCGCTCAGGGGTATATCTCGAAGATTTGTATGTAAAACCAGAATGTCGTGGAAAAGGATATGGAAAAGCGGTATTGAAAGAACTTGCTCGCATTGCGGTAGAAAGAGGTTGTGGGCGATTGGAATGGTGGTGTTTAGATTGGAATAAACCGAGTATTGATTTCTATTTATCTTTGGGTGCTGAACCTATGAAAGATTGGACAGTTTACAGAGCAACAGGAGAAACACTTGATAAATTGGCAAGTGAATAAAACCCCAGTTTATCGAGTAAATAAAAACATAAGCACAGAGCGGTCAACAATCGACCGCTCTTTTTTATATTGTTTCTTAATTGCCGACGTGCTCAGTCACACAGGCATCCCGGGGGATATACCGCCCGCAGTCCTCTTGGGTGACCACACCATTTTCTACAACGACCTGGCCCCGAAGCAGGACGGTGTTGGCTCGGCCGACGGTGGCCATGCCTTCGTAGGGGTTATAGTCCACGTTCATGTAGAGATCGGCGTAATGGATGGTTCCCCGGGCTTCGGGATCCCAGATAACCACATCCGCATCGCTTCCCGGGGCGATGACGCCCTTTCGGGGGTACATCCCAAAGATACGGGCGGGATTTTCGGACAGAAGAGCCGCCATTTGCCCCGAGGTCATCCGGCCAGTGGCCACCCCCAAGGTGTACATGAGCAGGGGGCGGGTTTCCACGCCAGGCATCCCGTTGGGAATTTGGCTGAAATCCGCCATACCGGCATCCTTTCCCCCCACCATATTGAAGCTGCAATGATCGCTGCCCACCGTATCCACTACATCCTCGGTAATGGCCTGCCACAGGGCGGCCTGGTCCACCTTCTTCCGCGCTGGAGGGGCAAAGACGTATTTAGCGGATTCGAAGTCGTCAGTATAACAGCTGTCATCCAGGGCCAGATACTGGGGACAGGTTTCGATGAGGACCTGCTGGCCCCGATCTCGGGCGGCCAGGCAGTGGCTTAGGCCCCGGGCGGTGCTTAAGTGGACCACATAGGCCGGGGCACCTGCTGCCTCGGCAATGGCCAGATACCGATCCACGGCTTCCGCTTCCACAAACCCCGGGCGGGATAGGGGATGGGCGGCCGGAGTGAGATGCCCCAGTTCCCGCTGCTCTGCCGTCAGGGCTTCCACCAAATCGCCATTTTCGCAGTGCATACAGCTGAGGCCTCCGATGGCATCAATGGCTTCCAGGGCTTCAAAGATGCTGCTGTCATCACAGCGCAGGGAGGGGTAGGCCATGTAGAATTTAAAGGAGGAGACCCCCCGGGCGCGCATGTCCACCAGCTCCCGTCTTGTGGTGTCATTCCAGTCTGAAATGGCCATGTGGAAGCCGTAGTCGCAGCTGCACACCCCTTCGCTCATGGCGAACCAATGGTTCAGCCCCTCCTCCAGGGTTTCCCCTCGCTCCTGGGTGGCAAAATCTAAAATCGTGGTGGTCCCTCCGGCGATGGCACCCAGAGTGCCGCTTTTAAAATCATCGGCGGTATGGCAGGTGCCGGTGGTGAGATCCAGATGGGTATGGGGGTCGATAAAGCCCGGAAAAACCAGCTTGCCGCTGGCATCCATCACCTCGGCGCCATCGACACTGATTTCCGGTGCCACCTCTACAATTTTTTCATCCTCAATGAGGATATCACATTTTTCGACGGACCGGGGGGAGACCACCTGTCCATTTTTTATGATTATACGTTTCATGGGTTGCCTTTCTTTTGATTAAATGAATGCAGGGGCGATGGGAGGTTGGTGAGTGGGTGTCCCCCTGGGATAGTGCACTCCTGCAATTGGCGGTCTTAATCCTCGCACACACCCGATATTTTCCAATGGTAACCGTTAATCTTCAGCCTCACTTCTTTATACCTATCACCGTGAGTGAACTTCCAGTGGCGTCCGCAAGCTACCCCCAGGCTGTCTGACGGTGTATGACACTGCCGTAGCATTGGGGCGGACGGTGATATGCTCCGATTTGCCGCCAAAAAAGGTATCCGAAAACAGAGAGTGTATAAGGGCTCACATTGTAAACTAAAATAGCTGCGCCGTTGAGGGACCTTTATGAGTGTTCGGCTTAAAGCAGTAACCAACAATATCCGTTAAACATTTGCTTAATCAACAGACCCCGAATTGGCCCAGCCTCTGCCATCAGCGGCAAACCAGCAAGCACTGCCTGTCCGGATCCGCCGGCGCAGCGGTGTAATCCCCACCGGGACAGCAGCCGCCGCCAACCACGCCCCGCCATCTTTCCTCCAACCACAGCAACCCCTCCGGCAAGGGAGAGGTCGTTGTAGTACTATTTTGAACTATTTAAATCAGGTAATTGTAGTGATTAACGACGGCTTTTAGGATATCGTTAATTCCAGCGGGAATGCACGGATCACCGATGGTGGTCTGGAGCACTTCGCCGTCCAATCGAACGGTCACCTGGTTGCCTGTTCCCAGAAGGAAACCGCTATTGGTACTATTATCCAGGTCTTCCTGGGTATGGAACAGGGTGAACTTATCCTTGTAGGGTGCACTGTCATAGGGACAGAACATCATGCAGTTGCCGCATTCATTACACATGCGGTCCACATGAATGATCTGACGCATTTTGTGGTGGG
>JAQWCN010000191.1 GCA_028705955.1 Eubacteriaceae bacterium | reverse complement strand
GGATACGTCCCTGCAATATTCATGCAGCGATTCCCCTTCTCATTTCAAGACCATCCGATTGTTCGTTCCCCTCAGGGCATACAGCGGTCGCCGTTACCGGAGCAGCCACTCTGTTTTTTAGCAGAAGGGAAATAGCGGATCCAAAACGGCGGAAATACATTTGTCTTTTGACGGCCGTGCTGGCAGGACTCATCGCCTTTTCCCGGCTTTATCTGTACGTGCATTATCCGACGGATGTGCTGGCCGGCGCATTGTTGGGGATGATGATGGGCTGGATGGGCTCTAAGGCTGCAAATCTGCTGCCAGAAAAAATGGAGGGATTGTTATGGAAACACAACTTACAGGACTAACAGCGCAGGAAGTCGCGTGTCGGAGAGCGGAGGGAAAAGGACAGGGCGCTCCTGAAACCATCACCAGGTCGACGGCGCTGATTATTAAAGAGAATCTGTTTACCTTATTTAATCTGCTGAATTTTATTATCGCGGTGCTGCTTTTTGCGGTAGGAGCTTATTCCAATATGCTGTTTATTGGGATCATTGTAATGAATATTGCAGTCGGCATCACTCAGGAATACAAAGCGAAACGGCTGGTGGATCAACTGTCAATTATAAACCGTCCCCGGGTTACCGTTTTACGGGAAGGGACAGCTCATGAAATCGGCATCGCGGAGCTGGTTGTGGATGATATTATGATTTTGAAAAGCGGCCGGCAGATTTCAAACGACGCGGTGGTCCTTTCCGGATCCCTGGAAGTCAACGAATCTTTATTAACCGGGGAGAGCGATGCGGTTATGAAAGGCGCGGGCGGCAGGCTTTTATCGGGAAGTTCAGTCATTTCCGGAAAAGGCTATGCCCGGGTGACCCATGTGGGAAGCGACAACTACGCCACACAACTGGCAGAAGAAGTTAAAAAAGAAAAGAGAGTGGAAAGCGAACTGCTGGGTTCCATGCGCAAGGTGACAAAAATAACCAGTTGTTTGATTATTCCCCTGGGCATTTTGCTGTTTCTGGAAGCCTTTGTGCTGCGTACAGGTACCTTTAACAGCGCGGTGGTTTCTTCAGCGGCCGCTCTTTTGGGGATGCTCCCCAAAGGACTGGTGCTGCTCATTTCCATTTCTCTTGCCAACGGCGTCATCCGTTTGTCCAAACAAAAGATTCTGGTGCAAAACATTTATTCACTGGAAACCCTGGCCCATGTGGATTGCCTGTGTCTGGACAAGACCGGTACCCTGACCGACGGTCGGATGACGGTTCAAAAAGTAATTTATACCGGCGGGACAAGGGGAGCCTTCAGTCCAAACGGGGCATCAGCGCTTCCCAAAACGGTCGCACGGGATTTGTTAGGCTCCTATCTGAGCAGCAGCGACGACAATAATGCAACCATACAAGCCTTAAGAAAAAAATTTCCGGAGGAATGCATCTATTCGCCGATTCATAAAATTCCATTTTCTTCCAAAAGGAAATGGGGTGCCATCAGTTTTAAAGGGGCAGGGACATTGTTTGTCGGCGCACCGGAGCGCATAGCGGGGAGAGATGCGGAGGATGCCGGATATTATCTTAATCAGGGGTGCCGGGTGATTGCAGCAGGTTATTATCCCGAAACCTGGGAGAATGAAACCTTTCTTCCGGAGAATATCCATTCGCTTTTCCTCATCGTTTTGGAAGATACCATTCGTAAAAATGCGAAGCAAACGCTTCAGTACTTTTATCAGGAAGGGGTCGATGTGAAAATCATTTCCGGAGACCATGTCAAAACGGTATCCATGGTGGCGAAAAAAGCAGGGCTGACCCGGTGGCGGGACGCTATCGATCTTTCCGCCCTGGAAGGGGTTGTCGATTATGACCGTATCTGTGAAGAATACGCGGTATTTGCCAGAGTAACGCCCAAACAAAAACAGCAACTGGTGATGGCCCTTAAACGCCGCGGACACCGTGTAGCCATGACCGGGGATGGTGTTAACGACCTGCTGGCCCTGCGCGAAGCGGATTGTTCTATCGCTGTGGCAGAAGGCAGTGATGCCAGTCGCCAGATTGCCCAGATCGTACTTTTGGAATCCGACTTTACCCCATTGCCTCAAGTGGTGCTGGAAGGGCGCAAAGTGGTTCATAACGTGACCCGGACAGCCGGCGTCTTTTTTATCAAGACCATTTACTCCGTTTTGCTGTCTGTATTCTGCTTGTTATTTAATAAGGCTTTTCCGTTTATTCCGATTCAGATTACTTTAATTGACGCAGCGATGGAGGCGTGGCCATCTTTCCTGACGATTTTTGAATCGGATACCCGAAAAGTCAAGGGTGGTTTTCTGGAAACAGCAGTGGGCAATGCCATGCCTTTCGCATTGGTGATCACCGGGATGCTCATTGGTGTGAGCTTATTTTCACCCTTTTCTCAGGACGTATCCAGGACAGTAATGTTTTTGCTGCTTATTTTAATGACAATGGCGGCGGTTGCCAAAAGCTGTTTCCCTTTTACCAGACTGCGCACTTTTATCTGCGTGACAATGGTTCTCGGCACGTTTGGTGCGTTGTATCTGTTGCCCGGTTTATTTGAGATGACCGACGTCACCTGGGTTATCGCAGCCAGTGTTCTGTTCTGTTTTGAAGTGGGGCTGGCTGCTTTGTTCCTTCTTCAAAGCGGTCAGCGGCGGCTGCTGGTACTTTTTTCCCCTGGCAGCGAAGGCAACGTATAGCATAAGCAGGTTTTCTGAAAACTTAAACGAACAATTCATTCAGGATCGCTCTTATTTGAGCAGAAACCTCTTCGATCAGAAAAAAGATGGAAGAGGTTTTTTTATTGAAAAAACAAAGGCCATCAACTATAATGAAATAAGGAAGTTTTAAGAACGAAAATAAAATTGGAGGGAATCATGAAGAAAAAAGGCTTTTTGTTTTTTTCGGTTTTGGCATTGTGCCTGGTCTGTTTGACAGGCTGCGGGACGGCAAAAGTTGAGCCGCAGACAGTAAAAGTTGCGGCGCTTTCCGGGCCGACAGGCATGGGCATGGCGCAGATGATCACCGATGGGGTGAACTTGGGAGACGGTGTGACCACCGAATTTACCGTGGCCACGGCACCGGATCAGTTGGTATCCCAGGTGATCAACGGGGATTATCAAATTGCGGCACTGCCCACCAATACGGCGGCAACCCTTTATAAAAAGACCAACGGCGCCATCGAATTAGGAGCGGTCAATACCCTTGGGACGTTGTCCATCGTATCCAAAAAAGAAGAAAAGATTACGTCCATTAAAGATTTGAAGGGAAAAACCATCGTTGCCACGGGGCAGGGATCGTCACCGGAATATGTCCTCAATTATCTGCTCTCTAAAAATGGGCTGACCCCGGGGACGGATGTGACCATTGAATGGCTCGGTGAACACAGCGAAGCCGCTGCAAAACTGT
>JAQWCN010000190.1 GCA_028705955.1 Eubacteriaceae bacterium | reverse complement strand
ATTCGATGATGTGTTTCGGTTCCGGCGCGCCTGGGGGATCTTTGGCACCGATGCTGGTGATCGGGGCCTTTGTCGGGGGGATTTACAGCAATCTGCTGGTTATGGCGGCCGGGCTCGATCCGGCCTTCCTGGGGAATTTTATTATTCTGGCCATGGCCGGCTATTTTGCTGCGATTGTCCGGGCGCCGCTCACGGCCATCGTTTTGGCCTGCGAACTGACCGGAACCATGAATCATATGATCACGGTGGCAATGGTTGTGCTCATTGCCGAAGTCACCTCGGGATTGATGCACACCAGGCCCCTGTACGCTTCCCTGCTGCAGGGCCTGCTCAAAAAACAGGGACGGCAGCCGGTCACCGAGGAAGCGGAAGAAGCCAAAACGCTGGTGGTGGTCACGGTTAGTGAAGGGTCTGTGATGGATGGTTCCCCGGTATCGGGGATTCTCTGGCCGGAAAGCAGTTTGGTGGTGAGCATCCTCCGGGGAGGCCACGAATTTATCCCCCACGGGCAGACCATTTTGTGCGCCGGGGACCGGCTTACTGTGATCAGCGATGTTGCTTATCTGGTGGACGTTAAAAAAGATTTGACGGAAATGTCCGGGGAAGAACACGGGGCCGCGCTGCGGGAACGGATGGAAGCGCGCAAAAAACAAAATCCGCCCGGATAGAACCCAGGGTTCAAAAGCGTTTGAAACATGAAAAGAATGTGCGTGGCGTTGTAAGCGGAGACGGAAATGGGGCAGGGGCTCATCATCGCACGGGCCCATTAAATATAAATTTATTAAAATTAATAGCACAGTTTCTTGACGTTGACAAGAGACTGTGCTATGATTAGATACTGCATTGATATTATTTTTGATGTAAAAATTTCAAAAAAGAAATCATTTTATTTAAAATATTTGAAATTATTTTGAAAGATTACTTATTTTAAGAGGTTTGGGTGGAGCATGAGTCTGTTGATCAAAGACAGATTGAACGGCGGATGCCGGGATATGTTCTTTTGACTGATCAAAGGTCAAATGATCATCGAAACCTTTTCTTTTTGCTGTTTGAAAGTATTTTAGCACTTTTCAGCCGTTATACTTTCAAATGGAGTCTTCAGCTTTCATGGCCGCCTTCCCCGATGCATTGCCGTTATTATAGCACAGGGCCGGTAAAAATGAAAGTGGGGACAAAAATTCTTTGAAGGAGTGGAGAAAACCTATGGTAAAAGTACATCCTGTCAAATCTGGATTGCGGACCAGACAGAGCTTTTCAAAAATCAAAGAAGTTCTGGAAATGCCTAATTTGCTGGAAGTCCAGCTGGATTCTTACAAGTGGTTTATCGAAAAAGGACTTCAGGAAGTCTTTGATGATATCTATGAGATAACAGATTATACGGGCAATTTGGTCCTGCAGTTTGTCGACTACGCCCTGGAAGGGGATCCAAAGTATTCGATAGAGGAATGCAAGGAACGGGATCAAACCTATTTTCAACCGCTTAAAGTGCGGGTCCGTTTAATTAATAAGGAAAAGAATGAAGTAAAAGAACAAAAAGTTTACATGGCTGACTTGCATAAAATGACAGACACCGGGACGTTTATCGTCAACGGGGCCGAACGGGTTATCGTCAGTCAGCTCGTTCGTTCTCCGGGTGCTTATTATACACTGAGCCGGGATAAGTTTGGGAAAAAACTGTATTCATCACAGGTTATACCAAACCGCGGGGCCTGGCTCGAATACGAATCAGATTCCAACGATTTGCTCCATGTAAAGATCGACCGGACCCGTAAATTGCCGTTGACGGCGTTGCTGCGGGCTTTTGGTCTTGGAACGAGAGAAGAAATTCTGGATTTGTTTGGGGATGATCCGCGACTGCTCGAAACCCTTAAGAAAGACGAATCCAATGGCACGACGTCCCAGACGGAAGGGCTTTTGGAAATTTACCGCCGCTTGCGTCCGGGTGAACCGCCCACAGTGGAAAGTGCCCAGTCGTTGCTCAATTCCATGTTCTTTGACGACCGCCGTTATGATTTAGCCCGGGTTGGCCGGTATAAATACAATAAAAAATTGGCGCTGGCGACCCGTTTGACGGGTCAAAAAGCTGCGGAAGACGTGGTGAATCCGGAAACCGGGGAAGTGTTGGCGGAAGCCGGTCAGAAGATTGACCGAAACACCGCCTGGCAAATTCAGAACGCCGGGATCAACATGGTGGAAGTAAGTTGCCAGTACAATGGGGAAGACACGGTCTTTCGGGTGATTGGCAATGGCTTTGTCGACATTAAAAAACAGGATATTCCTTTTGATATATCCGATATTGATTTCAGGGAACTGGTTTGCAAAGAAGCATTGGATGCCATTATGGAAGACGACACCCTGACTGACGAAGAAAAACACGACGCCCTGAAGAAAAACATGGATCATCTGGTACCTAAACACATTCTTCAATCTGATTTATTTGCTACTGTTTCTTACTTCCTGGGATTGGAATACGAAATTGGTATGACAGATGATATCGACCATTTGGGAAACCGGCGGTTAAGAAGCGTTGGAGAACTGCTTCAGAATCAGTTCCGTATCGGGTTATCCCGAATGGGACGGGTCGTCCGGGAAAGAATGAGTGTGCAGGATGACGAAATTCTGACACCTCAGAGTCTTATTAATACCCGGCCGGTCAACGCGGCACTCAAGGAATTCTTTGGGAGTTCCCAGCTGTCACAATTTATGGATCAAAACAACCCGTTGTCTGAACTGACTCACAAACGGCGTTTATCCGCTCTGGGACCTGGCGGTTTATCCAGGGAACGGGCCGGGTTTGAAGTCCGGGACGTTCACCACAGTCACTACGGTAGAATGTGTCCTATTGAAACGCCTGAAGGCCCAAACATCGGTTTGATTGGTTCGCTTGCAACTTATGCCCGGGTTAACGAATATGGATTTATCGAAGCGCCTTACCGAAGGGTCATCGATGGCGTGGCCACCGAAGACGTGCGTTATATTGCAGCGGACGAAGAAGGGGAATACACCATTGCCCAGGCCAATGAACCCCTGGACGAAAACGGCCGGTTTATCAACAAGCACATTACGGGCCGTGCTGGATTGACCCGGGAATTTGTGATGGTCGAACCGGACGAAGTGGATTATATGGATATTTCACCCCGGCAGGTTGTTTCTGTGGCCACCTCCCTGATTCCATTTTTGGAAAATGATGATGCCAACCGGGCCCTTATGGGTGCCAACATGCAACGTCAGGCTGTGCCACTGCTCATTCCCAAGGCTCCTGTTGTCGGGACCGGGATGGAAGCCAAGGCCGCCAGGGACTCCGGCGTTTGCGCTATTGCCAAAAAAGCCGGAACCATTATCTATGTTTCGGCGGATACGATCCGGATTCGCTGCGACGAAGACGACAGTGTCGAAATTCATAAACTGCATAAATATAAAAGAAGTAACCAGGGG
>JAQWCN010000189.1 GCA_028705955.1 Eubacteriaceae bacterium | reverse complement strand
TGCCATCAGCGGTTGTTGCACTGCCGATGTGGTAACAAATGGCCGTCGGCTCATACCAATTTTCATAACCATGAATTAACGCCCGATAAGAAACGTCCACATCCTCAAGATATGCAAAAAAACGCTCATCAAAAATACCGATTTCATCAAATACTGATTTTCGGTACAAAGCAGCACCAGCACATACAGAAAAGACCTTTGTTGGCTTATGGTATTGGGAAATCGGATTCCCATCTCCTCGCTTAAAGGCCCATCCCAGAAGATTGTAAAAATCCCCAGTATCATCCAGTTTATCCCGCTCATTAAAACGGACCATCCGTGATGAAATGGCAAAACGACGTTCATCCTTTTGAATCGCTCGGTAAAGTGCCGCCACAAAGTCGGACTCCACCACTACGTCGTTATTTAACAGCAAAAGGAATTCACCATTACTCTCGCGGATGCCTCGGTTAACGGATGCTGCAAATCCAGAATTTACTTCATTGCGTAGTACACAGATATTCTCATAGTTTGAAAGCACCGTCATACTACCATCATCGGAACAATCATCCACTACAATGATTTCTATTGCGTCGTCACACTGCCCCATCAAGCTATCCAAACAAGGCTTTATATACTTTTCCCCATTAAAATTAGGGATAATAATCGAAATTCTTTTAAATTCATCCATTTTATAATCATAACGTAAAAAAGGTGTAAAGACAAGAGATGTCAGTCTAAAACTAAAAATAATACCCCTCACGGCTTTGCCTTGATTGTTTATCTCAAGGTATATGCTATAAGGGGTATCCTGATTTACTTATTGTAATTCTTGTTGAATCCCATTGGATTTGTACCATTTTTGAGACGGTTCTGATAGCTTAACAATGATCACACCATCCTTTTCTATAATACTTCCCTTATTCGGCCAAATTGCCATCATCTGCGACGCACTAACAGCTCCCAGTTTTTGATCTATTGAGGATGGTAGTACGGTGTAACCCAATGTTTTTAAAAAACCGCTGATACGGCCATTATTCCCATCATCCCACAAAAAGTAGGAGCCCAATAATCCCAAGGTATCATGCTGATCCATAGCGATGGCATCCGGCTGCTTCGCACCAACGAATACCACTGGCTTTGAATGATAATCGTAGCCTGATTTTTCAATTTCTAACATGATTTCATTCCCAACAGTACAGTCATACTGGTAGCGGATATGATCGTTGAAATAGATACGATTCATATTGGATAAATTGAGGAATAAAAGATAAATCACCAGGACGATCACAACCTGATGAAAACGCCTGTGATGCTCAGTGGCATTAAGTATCAGAACCATCTGAAGCGCCCCTGTAAGGCATAGACCAAACAACATTCGCCCCATGGTATTATTGGTCCCCATTAATACATACATAATAAAAGGTCCGCATGCAAACATAACCGCATAAAATAGGAACTGGGCTTTTTCTTTCGTTCCTCTAATGGTAAAAAAGGTGAAAATAGCGTAGCAAATATACGCAATGGTCAGTATACAAATGACCGTTCCACCAAAAACACTCTCTGCCCCAAGGAATGGAGACCCAAAGGATACCCGGCCAATATTGTAAAGTGCCTTAAAAAGAGTAACGAAAACACTTTCACCACTCCACCAACCAATAAAGCCCTCTGTAATATATGAATCATAGGAGCCACGTATGGTGACAATACTGAAAAAAACAATAAAATAGGCTATTGTTGAAATAATAGCGATAATTGCCGATTTCCAGACAATTTCAAAAGTTTTAAAGTCACGATTCAAGACTCGGATCAAGCAGAGACCAACGATGGCTGTAATGTACAAGCCCAGAATTGCTTGGTAAATGGAAATTCCATAAAACAAGAGGACGATGGCCCAAATCAAATTTACTTTTGACTTTGTTTTTAGCCATAAACGCGTATTCCCAAAAGAAAAAGCCGCCGCTAGCAAACCCGTGGCCACGGGAAAGCTGGACATGGAGAATGCCATCATGTCACCTGCAACAAAGGGAATCGTTGCATAATAAACTAAAAAAACAATCTTAACAAAGACCTTGAGCTCCGGCAATTCTTCAGAGAAAATAAAAAGAAAAACAAGGCCGGAAGAAAACCATGTTAGAATTGCAAGAAAATCCCAGAGAAAGGGGATTGGCGCACCATTATGAGAAAATATCAAATCGAAAATATGAATTGCAATTCGCCCCTGCTCTAACCAGCCTAGAGGTTGGGTACCATTTAAGAGCCACGTCTCTTCGTCAATGGATACCGTGGGGTTGAGCAAAAAAAAGCCATAGGCCAGAACAACACAAAAAAAAGCTATAATAATAGTTTTAAAGTTAACACGAAGGTATTCTTTTAATCTAACTGCCATCAGTCTCTCGTCACCTCATATCTTCCCAGCATTTAGCTGCTGAATTTAAAGAAACACTGATTAACTAAGACCTAAAGTCAAATAGTTGAATTAATCAGTGTTTCTTTGGCTATGTCAATATATTACCATACATCTGTAAATTTGTCTTGTATTTTTTACCTCGCATTTTCGCAAAACAATGCACTGCTTCTGAGTAGTCTTATCAACATAAAGACCAAACTATTTATGGATTAACTGAGAGCCCCACTTCTCTCTATATTCATTAGGTTCTATCGTTTGTAAAATCAATCCATTTCATTCAATTTATTGATAATCTTCTCAGCATAGGAACCATCTGTTGCCCATTTGCCGTTCCCCAAATTTCCAATACGGGTTGCTGAGGATCGGGTAACCAGATGAAACCGAGGATCTACACAGGTATTTACCAAATTCTCAGAGCTTGCGTAGGCTTTTAAATGTTGAATTTGGGCCCGTATTCCCATTCGGATGCCATTACTATTATCGCCGTAGTCCGCAGCAAAGCTCTGACCAGCCGCACCACCATCGGTTGCTCCAATCCCCGCAAAATTAAACTGACTGATGCTAACCTGTCCACCAAAGCGCAAATATCCAGTTTCTACAAGCATCTGAGCAAAAGCAATTTCAGGACGTACGCCTTCCGTCTTTCCTTCATCAATGTACATCCGAACAAAATCCTCAAGGCTAACACCTCGGGCTTCATAATAGGATGGGAAGGTCGCTTGGCTTCGATAATAATCGACCATGTTTTCCTTGGCAATTCCCTGGCTTCCCATGATCGTTGTATTGCCATCATAAACAATAGGATTTTCCGTTGGTTCTGTAGGCGTACTGCCTGATGAGACTGTAATAGATGTATTTCCAAGGAAAGTAAGTACACCTTGGCTATTGCGCCCATAAACATGGATACAATAGAGTCCCTGATCATTCTTATGCTTTGCTAAATTAACAGTCACTGTATACGATCCGTCGTTTTGCCGATCAGCCTTATACCATTGAATATCGTCCTGACCATTCACATCACTCCACACCGGAATTAGTACTTCCTTC
>JAQWCN010000188.1 GCA_028705955.1 Eubacteriaceae bacterium | reverse complement strand
CAAAAATTGATCAAATCCCGTTTTCATATCTCGGAACCCTTGATTATACCTGACTTTATTAGTCCAGCGGTTTCATCGTCGGGAATAAAATGACGTCCCGGATGCTGTGCTGATTGGTAAAGAGCATGACCAGCCGGTCGATACCGATACCCAGCCCACCTGTTGGCGGCAGGCCCACTTCCAGGGCGTTAATAAAATCGGCATCGTAAGGATGGGCTTCTTCGTCGCCGCCGGCCTTCTTATCCATTTGGGCTTCAAAACGCTGACGCTGATCGATAGGGTCATTGAGTTCAGAAAAAGCGTTGCCGCATTCCGCCCCGTCAATATACAGCTCAAAACGCTGGGTATACCGGGGGTCATCCGGATCTTTCTTGGCCAATGGAGAAATTTCCACCGGGTGCATGGTGACAAAGGTCGGCTGGATCAGCTTGTCTTCCACCGTTGCATCAAAGACTTCCGCCATGATTTCCCCAACGGTATGCTTGCCATCCACATCCACATGCAGTTTTTCCGCTGCGGCTTTGGCTTCATCCGCATCGGTCATGGCGTCAAAATCAACATCAGTGTAGGCTTTGACGAGATCGACCATGCGTTCCCGTTTAAAGGGTGATCCCAGAGAAATGGTTTTATCGCCGTATTCAATTTCCGTGGTTCCGGCAATCTTTTCTGCCAGATCGTGGTACAGGGCTTCCACCATATCCATCACATCGTTAAAATCGGCATAAGCTTCGTAGGTTTCAAGCAGGGTAAATTCCGGATTATGGGTTGCGTCCATCCCTTCATTTCTAAAGACCCGGCTCATTTCGTACACCTTGTCAAACCCACCGACAATCAGCCGTTTTAGGGGAAGTTCCAAAGCAATACGCATATACAGCGGGATATCCAATGTGTTATGATGCGTCACAAAAGGACGGGCATTGGCTCCACCGGCCAACGTGTTGAGCACAGGGGTTTCCACTTCCAAAAATCCCCGGTTGTCCAAAAATGAGCGAATTTCAGCAATGATTTTTGATCGGGTCACAAACACATCCCGGACTTCAGGATTAACAATCAAATCCACATAACGCTGACGATAACGCAAATCCATATCTTTGAGCCCATGATATTTTTCCGGAAGAATCTGAAGAGATTTGGATAATAACGTGAACTCATGAACGCGGATCGATACCTGGCCCTGATGGGTTTTGAAAACTTCCCCTTTTACGCCAACAATATCCCCGATATCCACTTTTTTAATTTCGTTGTATTCCGGCAGGAGGTCTTTTTTCAAAAACAGCTGGATTTTACCGGTACTGTCGAGTAAATCGTAAAAGCCGACTTTTCCCTGCCCCCGTTTGGACATAATCCGTCCCGCAACAGAAACGTTTTGATCTTCATAGTCTTCAAATTTTTCATTAATGGCTTTTGCGTAATCTGTTACGTCATACTTTGTAATTTCGTAAGGGTTCTTGCCTTCACTCTGCAGCTTATCAAGCTTTTCCCGCCGAACGGCCAACACTTCGCTTAAATTCTTTTCTTCCACGTTTTACTCCTATCGATGAATATCCAAAACTTCGTACTTCGCACTCCCCGAAGGGATTTCAATTTCTACCGTCTGCCCAACTTTTGAACCAATCAAACCTTTACCCACAGGGGATTCGTTGGAAAGTTTCTGATTTTTGATATCCGATTCGGCCGATCCAACAATTTGATATTCGATCACTTCGTCAAATTCCAAATCATGAACTTTCACAAAACTCCCAACCCCAACCGTATCCGTTCTGACATCACTGTCTGCCACAACTTTTACTTTTTTGATCTTGGCTTCCAGTTCATTGATTTTCCCTTCGACAAAACCCTGTTCACTTTTGGCTTCATCGTATTCGGCGTTTTCGCTCAAATCACCGTATTCCCTGGCCGCTTTAATCCGTTCTGCCACCTCATACCGGGTAACTGTTTTTAATTCTTCTAGTTCGGCTTTAAGTTTATCAAGGCCCGCCTGGGTCATGACAAATTCATTATTCGCTGGTGCGTTACTCATTTTTCTATCCCCTTTAAATTAATCACCGGGACCCCCAAAAATGAGTCGTCCCGGCTAAAATAAACATTTTATGCAATCTATATAATTATAATTTTTATGGGAAAGAATGTCAAGACAGTCGTTCCTCTTTTGGCTTTTAAACCCGCTATTATCCTTACCGTTTGATCTTTGGCAACGTATTGGCTCCATGGGGCATGATATACGCTTTAAGATCTGTTCGGCCTTCCAATTGATATGCTAAAGCAATGGCCTCTTTGATCGATCGGGTCACATGCACATGACTGTTTGCAAAATATTTTTCATCCATCGTTGTAACCAAAATAAAATGATAGTGTTCCGCAGCCTCCGCAGCTTTAAAACCAATAAAACCTCCGATGGAAAAATGTTCACGCACCGCTTTTTCCCTGTCTCCCATTGTTTTAAAGTCACAGAAAATGTGGGCGAGATCCGGATCCCCCAGGCCCTCCGAACAAGCTGATGCCACAATCATGGTTCCGCCTTTTTTGGTCGCCGCAATGGCGTTAAAAAAAGTTTTGGACGTCTGATAAAAATTGATGTCTTTTGGGAACCCCCCTGCTGTGGCAATGGAAAGATCGGCTTCGCAGGGAAGTTCAATTCCATACAATTGATCGACCAGTTTACAAGCTTCCTGATGCGCCTTAATATAATCCCCGGCATAACAGCGCAGAATTCCAAAATCCGTGTCAACCACCACATTGAGTATAAAACAGGGTTGTGCCATCGCGGCCGCTTCCATCATATCCATATGAAAGGGATTCGACGCTGAGATATTACCGCTGCACACATTGGGGTTACTGCCACTCCCCATGCCCTTATTAAGCGCCAAAGAATGATGTTTCATAATGGTTTCCCGGCTCGCAATCCCCGGAACGATGCACTTACGCCCGCCGCCAAATCCTGCCAGGAAATGATACACTACGCCCCCTGTTAAAATGATATGATCCCTTTCGATTGCCCGGCTGTCGAGTTCCACCGGTGTTCCGTGAGACGTCGTTCCCATAGCGGTCAAATGTTCGGTATCGGTGCAGACATGGTCAACAATTTTAATACGTTTGTATAAATCCTCCCCGATACATGCAATGTGTTCTTCCCGGGTCTGTTCCCGATGGGTTCCTGTTGCACTGATAATCAGAATGTCCTCATCGTTGATGCCAGCCGCATTCAATGCGTCGATTAAAACCGGCATATACACGTCACTTGATTGCCAGTTCCGGGTAATGTCCGGAATAACCACCGCAACGGTATCCCCGGGTTTCATCACTTTTTTTAATGATGGGCAGCCAATGGGATGTTCAATCGCCTGTTTCACAATTTCCTTCTGTGAACAATCAAGTTTTTGAACCGGATTCGTTGTTAATACAGCCAATACATTTTCATCCAGATAATCGCACGCTATGGTTTCTTT
>JAQWCN010000187.1 GCA_028705955.1 Eubacteriaceae bacterium | reverse complement strand
GAAAGATGCAAGGGGATATCAAAATCGTTCAGGCAGTTGATGATATTGCGGGTCAGGCCATTGGCGTAGGGCATGATTTCGTAAACCCCTTCTACGGTGATGCCTTCCAGCGTCAAACGCCGGGCCATAATCAGACCGATATCCCCGGAACCCAGAATGACCACCCGGTTGCCGGGTTTCAGGTTTTCCAGGTTGACATAACGCTGGGCGATTCCAGCGGTAAACACGCCGGCTGGCCGGGTTCCTGGAATTTTGATCGCACCCCGGGTCCGTTCCCGGCAGCCCATGGCCATAACGATGGCGCCGGCTTTAAAGGTGAGGATGCCTTCTCCGGTCATGGCTGTGATTTCCCGTTCCGGGGTGACGGAAAGAACCATGGCATTTAAATAGGAATCGATGGGAGCGGAGTGGACTTCGTTGATGAACCGTTCGGCGTATTCGGGGCCGGTCAGTTCTTCTTTAAAATAATGAAGACCAAAGCCGGAATGGATGCATTGGTTGAGGATGCCGCCCAGTTCGTCGTTGCGTTCGATCACCGCGACGGATGCGCCTTTTTTGCTGGCGGCCAGGGCCGCCGCCAAACCGGCAGGGCCACCGCCGATGACAACGACATCGTAATTATAGTTTTTCATTTGATGATTTTCCTTTCATTAATTTTGAAAATGGTGAAATTAAAGGACGTTTTGGGTGGTTTAGCCCCGCTTAGTCCGTCCGGTGGAATTCACGAGACAGACAGAAAAACGGGGGTCGGGCGGGTCCTAAAATTTCTTGATTTTTCCAAAGAGAACCGGGGAGCCCATTTCTTCTTTGATGATTTCTTCCTGGGGGACATCCAGTTCCCGGGCTAAAATCCCCATGACTTTGTATTGGCAGAAGCCGCTTTGGCAGCGGCCCATACCGGCCCGGGTCCGGCGCTTGACACCGTCCACGGTTCGGGCGCCGATTGGTTCATGGATGGCCGCGATGATTTCGCCTTCGGTGACGGTTTCGCAGCGGCAGACAATGTGGCCGTAAGTGGGATCCCGGGCGATGAGTTCGTCCTGTTCTTTGGTGGAGAGTTCGCTAAAGTCCACTGGGTTGACCCGGTATTTGGTGTATTCCGGCCGGGGTTTTAGATCCAGACCTGCGTCGGCCAGCAGATCCCTGACGTATTCGGCGATGGCAGGGGAGGTTGCAGCCCCCGGGGATTGAATGCCTGCGGCGTGGATGAAATGGGGCAGGGTTTCCGATGGGTGAATCCAGAAATCATTGTCGTTGTCCAGGGCGACGGGGCGCTGTCCGGCGTAAGTGCGGATGACGGAACCGTCGGCGAAATCCGGGATCAGCTTATGGGCGCCTTCAATCAGTTCCGCAATGCCTTCGGCGTCGCCGGTGGTGTCTTCTTTATCGCCCCGCATGGTGGCAGTGGAGCCGATGATCCAGTTGCCGTGGACCATGGGGATCAGGGCGATGCCCTTGGTGTCCGGGCTGGGACAGGGGAACATGACCGTGCCGATGGGGGTGGGCATGTTGCGGTCCAGAACGCAGATGTTGCCGTGGCGGCCCTGGACTTTGTATTCGTGGAGACCGGCCAAGGCGGCCACATCGTCGGCATGGACGCCGGCAGCATCCACAATGTAGCGGGTGCGGAAGGTATCGGTGGGGGTGGTGACGGTGAAACAGCCGTCTTCGTCTGCACTGATACCGGTGACGGGCTGACGGGTTAAAATGTCAGCGCCGTTGATCTTTGCATTTTCTGCAAAAGCCACAGCCACTTCAAAGGGATCGATCATTGTGGTGGTGTGGGCGAGCAGAGCCCCCAGTGCATTGAGGCTGATAAAGGGTTCCCGGTTGCGCAGCTGGGTTGCATCGATTTTTTCGACTTGATCGACGCCGTTGACCCGGGCGTTGTCCAGCAGTTCATCGACTTTTTGAAGGTCGGCCTGGGAGTAGGCAACGACAAGGGTTCCGGTTTTGCGGATGCCGAAGCCGAGGTCTTTGGCCAGCTGGGGGTACATCCGGGCGCCTTTGGGATTCAGTTTGGCCTTTTGTGGACCGGGATGGGGATCATACCCGGGGTGAACGACACCCCCGTTCCCTTTGGTGGCGCCGACACCGATGTCTACGCTGCGTTCCAGCAGGGCGGTGTCCAGATCGTATTTGGCCAGTTCATGGATGACGCCGGTACCGGTGATACCGCCGCCGATGACGATGACGTCGTAACGTTTTTTCTTCATTGGATTCTCCTTATGAATAGAATGTGATTGTGAGGATGGGTGGTTAAGCGTCCCTCTACTTTTTGAAAGGGATTTTGATTGATGCCTCCCCTTAAAAGGGGAGCCTTAAAGCATAGTCTCTACTTTCTTAAGGTTTATGCCTCCCCGTTTAAGGGGAGGGGGACCGCGTGAGCGGTGGTGGGGTGCTCTTTGGATGGAGGGTTCCCGCTTTTGCGATTGCTCTCTGTTGGCTGACGCCAATTTCACCCGGGGCAATCCTTTCGTTTGCCCCTCAAACGCTGCTCTGATTGTTGAAGCCAGCGCATCATTCGTTCCGCTCCCTTTGGTCGCTTCACTCATGTGCGGCTGCGCCGCATGCGATTCAAGGGCAATCCGTCCAAAAATAAACACGTTTATTTTTAACCGGCTTTCCCTTTAATTGCGCGTGGCTGTTAGCTAACGCATCAGCATTCCGCCGCTGGCGTCGAGGGTGGCGCCGGTGATGTAGTTTGCGGGGGCGGAGGCGAGGAAGACGACGATGTTGGCGATTTCTTCGGGTTCGGCGACGTGACCGATGGGAATGCGGCTTTCGTAGTAACCGGGGTGGGCGGCCATGCTGTCGGCGATAAGGTCGGTGTGGACGATGCCGAGGGCGACGCCGTTGACGGTGATGCCTTTGGGGGAGAGCTCCCGGGCCATGGAGACGGTCATGGCCGCCATGCCGGCTTTGCTGGCTGCGTAATGAACGTGGCCGGTGGTGGAGCCGTGGAAAGCGGCCTGGGAGTTAATGTTGATAATTTTCCCAGGGCGCCCGGCGTCGAGATTGGTTTTGGCAAAGGCCTGGGAGGTTAAAAACGCGGCGGTGAGGTTGATGTCCAGGGTGCGCTGCCAGTCGGCGAGGGGAATATCCTGACACCAGCCCTGGGGGAAGATGCCGGCATTGTTGATGAGAATGTCCATTGCTCCCAGCGCTTTTTGGGCTTGTTCCATAAAAACGGTGACCTGGTGGGCATCGCCCAGATCCACGGTCAGAGGGGTGGCTTTGACGCCAAGGGCTTCGGCTTCCCGGGCGACTTGGGCAACGCCGTCGGGGTGGGCGGCGCCCAGAACAAGGTCGGTGCCTTCGGCGGCGAGACCCAGGGCGATGGCCCGGCCGACGCCCCGGGAGGCTCCGGTGATAACGGCTTTTTTTCCTTTAAGTTTTAAATCCATAGGGGTTCCTTTCTCATCCGGGTTTACCATTGGTTCCAGACGCTGTCCAGGGCGTCAATAACTTTTTT
>JAQWCN010000186.1 GCA_028705955.1 Eubacteriaceae bacterium | reverse complement strand
GAAGAGGTCCCTCCCAGGAATATCGCCCTGGGGGTGATCCATTCCATTGCCAAGCGCACCGCTGGCTTTGCCAGCCGCCTGCCCCTTGCCAGCCCGGTATTTTTCAGTGGTGGTCTTTCCCAGTCCGAGGTTTTCCGTCACACCCTGGAAGCCTATTTGGGCCTGCCGGTCATCACCCACCCCATGGGGCAACTGGCCGGTGCCATTGGGGCGGCGGTTATTGGGCAACAGATGATGAAATGATTCGGGCCTTCTCGCCTTAATCTAAAGAAAAACCCCGGGACGGCCATCCCGGGGTTTTTCAACTCACAAAGTTTTTTGTTAAAGAAATACGGTTTCTGTACTCATTACAGCATATTTTTCTCTTTTGTCAAACCCGTCGGTTTATTTCACCCAGTGAATATAATCCGCCTTCCGGGGTGCAGCCTCCTTGGTGGGGCCATCGGCATAGCCTAGGGTGCAATGGCCCACGCCGATGTAGTCTCCTTGGATACCCCATTTTTCCAGAAGGGCTTTTCCCTCGTCACCGTCAAATTCCTCCTGGGCCCGGTTAATCCAACAGGAGGCGATTCCCAGGGCGTGGGCGGCATTCATCAGATTCCCCATGACCAGGCTGCCGTCCTTAATGGCGTTGGCATTGGTCCGGTCCGCCAGAACGATGACGATGGTGGGGGCTCCGTAGAAGGGATCGGTCCCCGGGGCGCCAAAGAATTCCGCGTTCATTCGGGTCAGCTGCGCAATGGTATCCGTATCCTGAACCACCACCATAATGGGGGATTGCAGGCCCCTAGCTGTGGGGGCATAGGTGCCCGCCTTTAAAATGGTGTCGAGGACCACGGGGTCCACCTGGTCTTTTTTATACTTCCGGCAGCTGCGGCGGGTCATTAAATCCTTTATGGTATCCATTTTCGATTGTCCTCCTCGGTATTGTGATTAATCTTTATTGTAACACTTTTTCTGAAAAGTTATCCACATTTTCTGCCTAAATGTGGATAACACCCATGTGTCCCTCACCTCCCCTTACTTTCTCTGCACAAATCAATGAAAAGCTGCATCAACGGGCTGATCCACTTGTTTTTATGATGCCCGCAAACAGCTGAAATCTCCCGGCCCATCAGGCCGGTGGGCAGCTCCGTCAGGGTACCGCCCTCCAGCTCTTCCTGCACTGCAAATCGAGGGAGATAGGAAACCCCAACATGACTGGCCACCAGGTTTTTAATGGTTGGGATACTCCACAGCTCAATGGTGTGGTCCAGCACAATGGATTTTTCCCGTAGATAAGCCTCAAAAATCTGCCTGAAAATACAGCTTGGCTCATTGATGATGAAGGGCACGGGGATCTGCTGGTCCGGAGTGATGAAGTCGGGATACTGGGCTTTGAGTTCCGGGGATGCCACCAGTGCCAGGGAGCAGTGTGTCATGGGCCAGGTCACCAGACTTGTCCCAAAGCCACCCACATCCTCATAGAAAACGCCAAGATCCAGTGTTCCGGCCATCAGTGCATCCCGGATATCATAGCAGTTCATGGAGCGCAGAAATAGGCGGGCCTTCGGCGCTTGCCGATGAAATTCTTTTAAAACGGCAGGCATGCGGTAGCACAACAGTGTCTCGCCAATGCCGATGCGCAAATCACCCTGACATTCTGTCAAATCGTCTTTAAAGTTCTGCAATCGAGTAACCGAGGTGAGTACTTCCTCCACATAGGGCAGGAGGTGCTCACCCGCCTGGGTGATGACCATTTTCCTGCCAATCTTTTCAAAAAGATGGGTGGACAGCTCTTGCTCAAGCTGGGCGATTTGAAAGGTTATGGTGGACTGGGCATAATTCAGGCGCTTCGCCGCCTTGGAAAAACTGCCTTCCTCCGCGATTACCCGAAAGGTATTGAGGTATTTTAAATCCATCATCTGGCTCCAATTCTTCGATAAAATCGAATTATTTATTCTATACTTTCAATTTGATTAAATCATCTGATGGCTGTATTATAGATGTTGAAACGGAGGTGTGCAAGTGTTATTTGCCATTATTATTTCCTACCTGCCCTATACCTTGGTGACGGCCTTCACCCCGGGCCCCAACAACATCGTCGCCCTTTATGCCATCAGCCATGGGGGATGGCGCCGGGGAAAGAACACCCTCCTGGGAATCGGCCTTGGCTTTTTATGTGTGATGGTTCTTTGTGCTTTGTTCTGCTACGAGCTGGCACAGCTCATCCCCTCAATGGTGGGGATGCTCAAATATATTGGTGCGGTCTATATCGTCTATTTGGCCATCCATGTCTCTTTGAGTCAGCCAGAGGACGGCGGAGGGGAGCCCGTGTCCTTCATGAAGGGCTTCCTCCTGGAATTCGTCAATGTGAAGATCATCCTCTATGCCATTACGGTTTATACCGGCTATGTGATGCCCTATACGACAGATCTTGGCATACTGCTCATCCATTCTGTCGTCCTGACAGCCATTGGGGTGGCCGGGAATCTGGCATGGGCGGCGGCCGGGGGTCTCTTCCAGACCTTCCTGACGAAGCATTACCGTCTCTTCAATGGCCTGATGGCCCTGGTGCTGCTTTGGTGTGCCGTGGCTCTGGCCTTTAATCTTTAAGGCGTATGCACCCCATCCCCATGACCCTTGGGCGCAAAATGATTTTTTCTGTAATACAATAATGGCATCATACCGCTTGTGCGGCAGATGCCATAAAAAAACCATCTTAGTTACGGACCATCGGGTACCGGGGCCTATTCGCTCTCGCTCATAGGATCAGGCCCCTATGTCTTTGCTTCACGCTTCGCGTTTTGCAAAGCCAACCGCTTCTATTGTTCACAACTTCTTCGGGTTTTCTCATTTTTCCTTCGGAAAAAACCCGTCTCAGTTGCGGACCATCGGGTACCGGGGCCTATTCGCTCTCGCTCATAGGATAGGCCCCTATGTCTTTGCTTCACGCTTCGCGTTTTGCAAAGCCAACCGCGATGGCCTATACCATCAATTCACAGATGAGGTTGGAGAAGGCCACGGGGTCTTCGATGGCCATACCTTCAATTAAGAGGGCCTGGTCGTAGAGGAGCTCGGCATATTTTTTCAGCCGGGCATCGTCCTTGGCTTCGGCGGCTTTTTTCAGGCCGGCAAAGACGGCGTGGTCCCCGTTGATTTCCAGGACCTTTTGGGCCTTCATCATCATATCCGGGGTCTGGCCCATGGCTTTGGCCTGTTCGGCCAGAACCTTTTCCATTTCCAGGGAAAGGCCTTCGCCGGTGGCGAAGCACACGGGGTGGCTTTTCAGGCGAGTGGAGAGTTTGACCTCAGCCACCTTATCCCCCAGGGCTTCCTTCACGGCGGTTAAAATATCCTTGGATTCTTCGTTCTTTTCTTCCGCTGCTTTCTTTTCTTCTTCGGTGAGCTCGATGCCTAAATCGTCATCGGCCACGGATTTAAATTCCTTTTCGTCGTAGCTCTGGAGGACCTTGAGGGCGAATTCGTCCACTTCTTCGGTGCA
>JAQWCN010000036.1 GCA_028705955.1 Eubacteriaceae bacterium | reverse complement strand
GCATCCATCGGAAGTATCACTTTAATTGCAAATTCTGTTTCTTCCAGTTTTTCGATGACAAAATAAGGTTGTTCCTCTTTTTTACTTTCATCAAAATCGGCAAAGAAATTTTCATAATCCGGGAAAAGCCCGATGAATTTACTGCTGAGCGCCTTACTCCAGGTTAATTTGAAGTTGCCATCCATGGACTCACTTTCAAGGTACGAAGGGTATTCCCGTCCTTCAAAAAGAAACATGACTCTTTTTTCCCGACAGTCTGCCCCAAAAAAATCAATCAACTGGTCTGGAATACGCACGACCCCATCCCGAAACATATTAACATCAGACATACAGATGACTTCATAATCATTTTCCATTTTCCAGGAATCTTCTAATCCAAATAATTTATCTGTCATTGTGACTCTCCCCATCTCATTATAGTGCATGATCTTATTGTATCATGTCCGGCAAAAAAAAAATAGTACTGCGCAAGCAGCACTATTTTTCAACCCTTTTGATTTAGAGATTTTCTTTAAAGAAAGCTTCTAATTCAGCAATTGCATTATCTTCATCAGCGCCTTCTGCAACGACTTTAACGGTATCGCCATTTTTTGCACCCAGGCCCATCACAGATAACATACTTTTAGCATTCGCCGTTTTGTCTTCTTTTTCAATTGAGACTTCTGAAGCGTAAGGCTGTGCCTGTTTAACCAATAGGCCGGCTGGTCTGGCGTGAATTCCTGCGGGATCAGTAACAGTATAAGTAAATTCTTTCATCATTGCTCTCCTTAAAAATTTGATGTATTTATATTGTATCTATTCTTTGTGTTAAAATCAATGCTAAAAAAGATTAAATTTCAGATTCTTCAGCCGGTAATGGTTTTTTCAAAATGGACAGCAAGACCATCCCAACAATGGAACCCACCACCAGTGCCACCACATACATGAGTGGATTTCCAACAACGGGAAACACAAAGATTCCGCCATGAGGTGCCATCAACGTACACCCAAAGAACATGGATAATCCACCGGCAACCGCCGAACCCACCATACAGGATGGAATAACCCGGGCCGGATCGGAAGCGGCAAAGGGAATGGCTCCTTCAGTAATAAACGAAAGTCCCATAACATAACACGTCACCCCGGATTGCCGTTCTTTTTTGGTAAATCGATTTTTAAAAAATGTTGTGCACAGCGCAATCGCTAAAGGCGGTACCATTCCGCCAATCATAACCGCTGCCATAATGTCATATTGGCCATTGGCCAGGGATGCTGTTCCAAAAACATAAGCCGCTTTATTAAAAGGCCCACCCATATCGATGGACATCATGCCACCCAAAACCAGCCCCAAAATAACTTTTGAACTGGATCCCATGCTGTTCAAGCCATTACTCATCGCCTGATTAAGCCATGCCACTGGTGGATTAACCACAAAAACCATAATGGCTCCAATTGCCAAAATACCAACAAACGGATAAATCAGTGTCGGTTTGATCCCTTCCAGAGATTCCGGCAATTTTTCACAAAGCTTGCGAAGCCCTAAAACTAGATAGCCAGCAATAAACCCAGCCAAAAGAGCTCCCAGGAAACCGGATGTTCCCCCGGTTGCAATGGTCAGCGTTCCCTTCACCGTTGTGAGAATGTAACCTTCGCTGGCCAGATAACCGCCAACAAATCCAACGGCCAGTCCGGGCCGGTCTGCAATACTCATTGCGATAAAACCAGCAAGGATCGGCAGCATAAATCCAAAAGCCGCTCCGCCAACCGTTTTTAAAAAAGCAGCAAAGGGCGTGTTCATTCCAAAATTGGAAGGATCAATTGCGTAATCGTCAAACAAGAAAGCCAAAGCGATAAGAATCCCACCGCCAATGACAAACGGAAGCATATGGGAAACCCCATTCATTAAATCTTTATAAATCTTTCGTCCAACACTTTCTTTCTCCCCTGAATCCGATGGAGATGACTCTTCTCCCTGATCGTGATACACCGCTGCCTGACCCTCTAACGCTTTCTGAATCAATGCTTCCGGCTTGTTGATACCATCCGACACCTTTGTCTGAAGAACACGCTTCCCGTCAAACCGTGCCATCGGCACTTTTTTATCTGCTGCCACAATGATCCCCCGGGCCCCGTTAATATCTTCTGCTGTCAATTCATTTTTGACACCACCGCTGCCGTCCGTTTCAACTTTAATTTTCAGGCCCATTTTTTTGCCTTTTTCTTCGAGTGCTTCTGCCGCCATATACGTATGGGCGATTCCGGTTGGACAAGCTGTAACGGCAATAATATCATACCCACTGTTTGTTTTTTCGACCGCCCTGGACGCTGTCATTTTAGCATCTTCTTCAGCAAATTTTTCAATCTCTTTTGCGTTAATAAGCTTTAAAAACGCTTCTTTATCCTCTGCAGAAATCAAATGATTCCGGAATTCTTCATCCATCAGCATCATGGATAACCGGCTAAGCAACTCCAAATGAACATCATTTGAATCATCGGGCACTGCAATCATAAAAAGCAATTGGGCTGGTTTTCCATCCATCGCTTCAAAATCTGTTCCTTGTTTGCAAACCATCGCGGCAAACCCCGCTGATTTAACTGCCGCTGTTTTTCCATGAGGAATAGCAATCCCATCACCAATCCCGGTTGTACCTTCTTCTTCCCGTTTTAACACGGCTTTTTCGTAAGCGTCGGGATCCTTTAAATTTCCGGTCTTATTCATCAGATCCACCATCCGATGAATGGTTTCCGCTTTAGTAGCAGAAGCTCCTTTAAGCTCGATGCCTTCTTTCTGAAGTAAATCTGTAATGCGCATTTCGCAACCTCCTATGTTAAAAAATAGTAACCTTTATGGTCTTTAATAGCCGCTCAACTTCTTCTTTTGTCGCCAAATTATCTGAAAATGCGCTGGCACTTCCCGTCGCCAGACCCATTTCAAAAGCCTTTTGGATACTTTCGCTTTGACTATAGCCTGTTAAAAAACCCGCAACCATGGAATCTCCTGCTCCCACCGAATTTTTGACCCTGCCGACAGGTGCCGGACTGCTGTAAATCTCCCCGGATTCTGACACTAAAATTGCCCCATCTCCTGCCATTGAGACCAATACATTTTTTGCTCCCAGTCTTTGCAGCTTTCGAGCATGGTCAATGATTTCTTCCGGACTTTTAAGGATCGTTCCAAACATTTCACCCAGTTCGTGATTGTTAGGTTTTATCAAGAAAGGATGATATTTCAAAACATTAAGGAGCAAATCCCTGGTCGCATCCACCACCACATGGATCTTCTTCTGATTAAGATGAGCCATGATTTTTTCATAAATATCAGCCGGCATGCTTGCCGGGATGCTGCCTGCCAGCACCAGGGTATCCCCGCTTTGTAACTGATCCAGACGTTTGTATAATTTATTCAATGCTTCCTCATTGATCGCCGGCCCCATTCCATTAATTTCTGTCTCCTTATCCGAACGCAATTTAACATTAATTCGGGATAATCCTTTATCAATCGTAATAAATGAGGACAAACAGCCAAACTGATCCAAACGGTTTTTAATTTCTTTTCCTGTAAATCCTGCAATAAAACCAAGGGCAACACTATCCATCCCCAGGTTATTTAATACAATGGATACATTAATCCCCTTTCCTCCCGGGAAAAGCAATTCAGACTGTGTCCGGTTGACTTCTCCCGGTGTAAAATGATCCACGCTGGCAATATAATCCAGTGAGGGATTAAAGGTTACGGTATAAATCATTATTCCACCTCCATAATGGATGTCTTTTCACGATAACGTAAATCTTCCAAATGATCTGTAATAATCGTTGCACGCTCTAAATCCCCAAAAGTAACTGGTGCAACCTGATTAAATTTAGAAGCATCTGACAAAACAAATACCTTTTGGCTACGGCTGAAAGCTTCCCGCTTAACCTGGGCCTCCCCGATATCCGGTGTTGTGAATCCGGCGTTAGGATCAATGCCGTTGGTTCCAAAGAACCCACAGGTAAAATGATATTTTTTTAATGATTCAAGGGTTTCCAGTCCAACAATCGCTTCTGTTCCACTGCGAAGACATCCTGACGGAACATGGACTTCATAACCCTTCCGCATTAATTTTTGAGCATGAATAAGCCCGTTGGTAAAATAAACAGCTTTTTCGGTAATGGCATCCACCAGTGCCTCTGTTGTCGTCCCCGCATCAATATAAACAAAATCATCACAATGGATTAATCCCGCGGCAACTTTTCCAATTGCACGTTTTTCATCCCCGAACTGCGTTGCTTTAAACCGGACATCCTGTTCTGTCGTCACAATACCATTGGATTCAAGGACTGTTGCTCCTCCATGAACCTTTCTCAATTGTTTACTGTTATCCAATGTTGTCAAATCCCTGCGAATCGTTGATTCCGAAGTGTCTAATAATTGTGTTAACTCCGTAACCGTTGCTGCTTTATGATCATTAATATATTGTAAAATAATGGCATGTCTTTCTTCTGTAAGCATCTTTTTCCCTCCCTGTGGCTTTAGTATAGCATCATTTTCAGTCATTGTAAATCATTTATAATCATATTATTTCAATTTCATTCATTTATATTTTTTTACTGTACTAAAAAAAGCCTGCATCATCAGGCTTTGAGATTATCATTATTTTTTTTTCGGATTAAGGCCATCGGATGAACCGGGCGCTCCATTTTCAAGCTGTAAATCATTTTAGGATGGGGTGTACTGGTGATCATTTCCCCTTCTTTATCTTTTAGCTTTTGAACATTCTGGCAAAAATAAAAATGATTGTCATCCGGATCAAATACTTCCAATGTATCGCCAATTTTAATCTTGTTGCGTTGTTCAATTGTCGCCCAACCTGTATCAGCATCATAAGCATTAACGACACCTGCAAAATCGTAAAGCCTGGTATAACTGCTGCTGCCATAGTTTTGATCCGCCGATGTCGTTTGTCCATCATAAAAAGCTGTGGTGTAATTGCGGTGACTCACTTTTTTTAATTCGTCAATCCATGTTTCCGGAACTACAAATTGCGTATTCTTAACCGCTTCATCGATGATCTTCCTGTAAATGGCTGTGACTGTTGCAACATAAAACGGACTTTTCATCCGGCCTTCAATTTTAAAACTGTCCACCCCCATCGCGGTTAATGCCGGAATTTGCCGTGCCAGGCAAAGATCCTTGGAATTCATAATAAAGGTGCCCCGCTCGTCTTCGTCAACCGGGAAATAGGCCCCCGGTCTGGTCGCTTCGACAAGATGGTATTGCCAACGGCAAGGTTGGGCACAATCCCCCCGATTGCTATCCCTTCCGGTAAAATAATGGGAAAGCAAACAACGGCCGGAATGCGAAATACACATCGCACCGTGAACAAAGGTTTCAATTTCCATCCCCACAGGCTTTCTTTTGGCAATCATTGCAATTTCCTGACCGGACAATTCTCTGGCCAATACAATTCTGGATGCTCCTAAATCATGCCAAAACGCAACGGTGTGGCTGTTTGTATTATTTGCCTGGGTACTGATTGATATTTTCAAGTCCGGGGCAACCTTTTTTACAACCGAAAAGACGCCCGGATCCGCAACAAGAACTGCATCAACTCCAATCCGTTTCAGAAATGAAACATAGTTTTCCAATCCATCAAAATCATCTTCATGGGGAATCATGTTGAGGGTAACATAGATCTGTTTTTTCTGCCGATGGATCCACTGTGCCGCTTCTTCAAGTTCTTCCGGGCTGAAATTGTCTGCCCGTGCCCGCAGTCCAAATTTTTTTCCGGCACAATAAACTGCATCTGCGCCATAATGAACGGCATATTTCATCTTTTCAAAATTGCCCGCTGGTGCCAGCAGCTCTGGTTTTTTCATGTTTAATTTCCTTTCACACACGCGTGTTATCAAAAAAGCACTCTCAACGAGTGCTTATAATTCTAATTTGATTGATCGCCCATATATTTTTCAACGTCTGCATTATGGCCGTCCAGGGTTTCATTAAAATGAATTTTTCCTGTACTCATATCCGCTACAAAATAATAATAATTTGTGGTCGCTGGTTCCAATGCTGCTTGAAGTGACTTGATGCCAGGCGAACAGATGGGTCCCACTGGTAATCCTGTATGAATATACGTGTTATAGGGTGATTCTATTTTTGTTTCTTCTGTAGACAAAACAGCCGTTTTTGTCCCTCGGGCATAATCCACCGTTATGTCTGATTGAAGCGGCATATTGGCCGCAATTCGATTGTAAAAGACACTGGCAACATTTGCCTTATCTTCATCCAATTTCGTCTCCAATTCGACAATAGACGCCATGGTAACAATATCATCAATCGATTTATTTTGGTCCTTTGCTTTTTGCTGCATGGATGTATCAAATTTTTCAGTAAACCGGTTTAACATCATGTTCACAACGGTTGATGGATCCGAATCTGACGCCAGCTGATAGGTGTCCGGATAAAGGTAACCCTCCATGGGAACCCGTCCTTCTTTATCTTCTGGAACACTGCTTAGAATTGGATATTTTTCTTTATATTCAGAAATTTTATTGGTCTCATTAATAAAATCTGTCGCACTGCAAATATGCCCGTCTTCCAAAATTTGTGCGATTTCTTTGATATTTTTCCCTTCCGGAATCGTAACAGGAACCACACCGCTATAGGTGTCTCCATCCAGCATACGGTTAAATATTTCGACACTGGATAAAGAAGGGGAAAACTTATAATTGGCTGCTTGAATTTTTTTTGTTCCCCGGCTGTGTCTTCCCGCATAACTTTCAAAAATCATTGCGTTTTTAATCAGACCCTTGTCGTGTAATATTTTTGCGACATCTTTAATTGTTGAGCCTTCCGGGATTTCCACAATAACTTCTTCAGTGCTGTCACTAACCGGGTTGAGCATACTTGTATAATAGAGATTCCATGCAACAATCAATAAAACCAATAAGCCAACCAATATCCCAATGGTTATAAAAAGCTTTTTCTTCGACGAAACACTTTCATCCCATCGTTTATGCTCTGACCCGGATGGTTTTAAATCCGTATCCCGATGCTTTTTTTCTTTTTTTTGCTTATGCTTTTTCTTTTTACTGACAGGAGATCGCTCAAAGTGATCTTCTTCATAATCTCCGGTGTCTTCATCATTAAACAGATCCTCATCGTTGGTTCCATCAAAAATGGAATGACCGAGTTGATTATTGGATTCATCGGACTGATTTTTATTCTTTTTCAAACCTGCTCTCCTCTTTTTTCAAGGTCTAGTGTAAGCCTAAGCCGCCCCCAAATAAATCCATATCAAATCCGGCTGCGTCATTGATTGTTTTCATGATGTCTTGAAACATTTTACCAAAAGCCATTTGTGCCTGAAAAAATTCTGCAATTTCTGGAATCGACAAAATGGTTGATGTCAGTTGATTAAAAGACTGAATTTCATCATCATACAATTGTTGACCCAACATTTGCCGGGTTTGAATAGCCATTTGTTGACCTAAATAGTCTTTCGCTTTTTGGAAACTATCCGGATTTTCCTTTAATTTCTTTTGAGCTGATTGAAAGTGTTCGCATTCTGGTGTTGCTGCCAACGTTTTTGCAAATTGGTTTGCTTCATCATATATATTGCTCATCTGTTATACCCTTTCAAATTAATATCTTTTTTATTATAACATAATTCTTAATCATTGTTTAATTTTTTTGCAAAAGTTATTCCGGATGATGAAATCGCACCGTTTGTATTAAAAGTGATGTTGATATTATTATACCTCCATCAAAATCGGTAGGATCATTGGTTTACGTTGTGTTTCTTTATATAAGTAGCGGAATAATGCGTCTTGAATGTCGCTTTTGATTGTCTTCCAGTCTGTAATTTTTTTCTTTTCACATTTAATCAGGGCCTTTTTCACTTCTTCTCTGGCCCCATCGATCAGTTCCTCAGATTCCCGCATGTACACAAACCCTCGGGAAATAATATCAGGCCCGGAAACGGCACGCCCCTTATTCATCGTAATCACGACGATAAACAATCCGTCTTCAGACAGGCGTTTACGATCATTAAGGACGATGTTTCCAATATCCCCAACGCCAAGGCCATCGACCAGAACCGGTTCTGCCTGAACTTTTCCCACCATTTTGCATCCTCGGTGGTCCAATTCCAAAACATCGCCATTCTGTTGGACAAACACGTGATTTTTATCCAATCCGAGAGCTTCTGCCAGAGCAGCGTGATGCTTGAGCATCCGCGCTTCCCCATGTACCGGCATAAAGTTTTTCGGTTTAACCAATGTCTGGATCATTTTCATTTCTTCACGCCGGCCATGTCCGGAAACATGGATGTTGGCAAATTTATTATAGACCACTTCTGATCCCAGATCGACCAATTTATTAATAATTTCTGCAACCATTTTTTCATTTCCAGGAACGGGTGATGCCGATATAATAATGGTATCATTCTTACCAATTTGGAGGAAACGATGGTCCCCATTGGCCATACGGCCCAAAGCCGCCATTGGTTCCCCCTGGCTGCCTGTCGTTATGACAACCAAATCCTTTGGTCTGTATTTTTTCATTTCCTGGATATCAATAATCGCATTTTTAGGCGCCTTGATATAGCCTAAATCCGTTGCTACCTCAAACATGGTTTCCATGCTCCGGCCATTAATCACGATTTTTCTGTTGTATGCAATGGCCGCATCAATGACTTGTTGAACCCGGTGAACATTCGATGCAAATGTCGTGACGATAATCCGGTTTTTACATCCCCGGAACAAGTTGTAAAATGTTTCTCCCACAGTACTTTCAGAAGCCGTAAATCCTGCTTCTTCCACATTGGTTGAGTCTGCTAAGAGCAGATCGACGCCCTTGCTTCCTAAGGCCGCAATTCTCTGTAAATCGATAATTTCCCCATCAATAGGTTGAAAATCGATTTTAAAATCCCCTGTATGAAAAACCGTTGCTGCCGGTGATTTAATACAAATGGCTACCGAATCCGCGATGCTGTGATTGACGCGAATGAATTCTGCACGGAAGGAGCCTATTTGGACTTCATCCCCCGCCTTGACAATATGCCGCTTGGCTTTCGAGATTAACCGATGTTCTGTCAGTTTTTTATCAATTAAACCCATTGTAAATTTTGTTGCATAAATCGGCACATTAATCTGTTTGAGTAAATAGGCGATCCCCCCAATATGATCTTCATGCCCGTGGGTAATCAGCAGGGCTTTAACCTTATCTGCATTTTCCATAAGGTATGAAAAATCTGGCAAAACCATGTCGATTCCGTACATATCATCATCCGGGAATTTCAGCCCACAATCCACAATGACAATTTCATCGCGGTACTCAAAGGCCGTCATGTTTTTTCCAATTTCTCCCAAACCACCAATGGGAATGACTTTCAATTTATCTTTTCGACGTCCCCCGTTATTTCCGTTCCTTTTTCTACGCGGGTGTTTTCCATCGCGGTGATTGGCCTTCTGTTTCGTATTCTGTTGTTGTTCGCTCAAAAAATTTCTCCTTTTCTATGACTATAAATCCGCTGGTGAAAAAATCACCGGGATTTTCCTGACAATTTGAATGGTAGTTTCCGTTACAGCACATTGAAAGCCAACAACTATGATTCCTTTTTGTTGACAAAGAACCAACGTTTGAGCAAAATCCGGATCGGTTTCCCAGTTGGGCATCACATAATCCGCATCACTTCTCTGAACCACAAAAAAAACACCATTACAATACCCTTCATTCTGAGCTTTAATCAGCCCCCGAAGGTGTTTAAGTCCTCTAACCGTTGGTGCATCAGGAAAACAAGCAATCTGTTTTCCTTCCCGTTCCCGCACCAAATTGACACTTTTTACTTCAAAAAAACCGGATTTTCCATGAATTCGGCCTTTTAAATCGAACCGGCTGTCCCCATAAGTGACCTCCCGTTCCAATTCCAATACCTTCTTTTCTCGCTTGAGATACTCAAAGACAAGATCGTTCGCCATCACGGCCTGGGTACAGACCCAGTGGTCATGAAACTTAACCGTGAGCAGAGAATAATCTGTTTTCCGTTTTGGCGAAGGGCAGTATGCCAGTCTGACAGCTGCCCCTTTCACTAATAATTCAGCCATCCTGCCCGTGTTGGGTACATGAACAGAAACACGGTTTCCATCCTCTAAAATAACACGACAAATAAAACGGTTGGGCCGGTCTTCAAAAAAACCGTCTACCATTGGACAGGATGAAAGCCTCATTTTATATTATTCTTCTTCTCCAAAATCCAATGCATCGTATGCTTCGGATACCATTTCAAATTCTTCATCAGATTCAACCGGGATCAGAATGGTTTCCCCATCTTCCCCTTCGTTAATCTTTACCGGGAATGCATCTTCACTATCTTCCCCTGCCAAAATGGCATAGGTATCGTCTCCAACATCAAAGGTAACAACCAATTCAAATTCTGTTTCTTTTCCTTCATCATCCACTAATGTAATCTTCTGATTTTCCATAAGTCAGCTCCTTAATCTTTATTTTTTTATATGACTATCCAGATACGTCTGGAGAATAATCTGTGCCGCTAAAGTATCTATGTGTTTCTTCCGGTTTTCCCGGCGAACACCGCCTTCAATTAAAACCCGTTCCGAGGCTTTTGTCGTTAATCGTTCGTCCAGGTAAATCACCTTAACATGAAGCCTTTTTGCCAAAAACTGGCAATAATTACGTGTCTTTCTCGCCTGAGCCGTTTCCTGACCCATCATGTCTTTGGGTAAACCGGAAACCATGGTCTCAATCCCAAACTGCGTCACAACATCTGAAAAGAAGGCCAGATCATCATCCCGGGTTCCTTTTTTGTAAGTTCTGTAACCTTGCGCTGTAATTCCCAGGGCATCGCTAACTGCAATACCAATATATTTATCACCAACATCAAGACCGAGTATTTTTTTCATATTTATCCTTTAAATAACTTTTATGCAAAACATGGGGCAAACCGTCGCACAATAACAACAGGTCAGACATCGGCTGTAATCCACCTGCGCTTTTCCATCCACAAGGGATAAGGCATGTTGGCCACAACGGGCAACACATCGTCCACATCCTTCACACCAATCACTGATATGCAGCCTTCTGGGGAGCTGGGCCACTTTTTGTGCCAAAGCAGCATCAATGGGCCTGCCTTCAAATCTGGCTGTATTATAACAGACTTCTTCTACTGACTGCATCCCCAGAGCAATGCTGTCAAGCTGGGGAAGCCCCAGTACATAATCAAAACACGCGTCGACCTGTGAAAGCAGATTGCCGCCTCCAAGCGGTTTCATTCCCATGATTCCCTTACCCGCTTTTTTTGCTTCGCTCAATGCGTCTTCCATTTCCTCACGGCCACCATCTTCAATGCCTATGCCTGTCCGGTTAACGATTGGAAACACAACTTCAATTTCTGGAAAGTCGCAACTGTCTGTAACCCCCTCAACACGATGGGTGGAGATACCAAATGCCCGGATGACACCTTTTTTCTTCATCTTCATTAAATATTCAATCGCTTCCCAATGACCTTTAAATGTCAGTCTGTTTTCCTGTTCGTGAAGCATATAAATATCGATATAATCCCGGCCCAGCTGTTTAAGGGCTTTATTCAAACTTTTTGCGACACCTTCTGCAGAATAATCATAGGATTTTGTACAAATGACCGCATCTGGTTTCATTTCCAAAACCTGGCGGAGATGAGCATAATTATTGTATAAGTCAGCCGTATCAAAAAAATTAACACCTGCATCAAGGGCTGCGGCCATAATTTCACGGCTTTTTTTTAAACTGAGATTTTTTTGCATCGGCGCAACGGTCAAACTTCCAAAACATAATCTTGATACGCGAATGCCTGTTTTTCCTAAATCATGATATTCCATATTTGTACCCGAACAATAAAAAGTCCCAGACTAAACAATTCATTAACCTGGGACGAAATCTTTATTTTAATTTACGCTAAAATCCTGTTTCGTTAGTCTGAAAGGCCAGACAAGTATCGTTTTACCAATTCTTCCAGTAATTCATCTCTTTCGATTTTCTGAATCAACATTCTTGCATCGTTGTGACTGGTAATATACGTCGGATCTCCAGACATGACATAGCCTACGATTTGATTGACGGGATTGTAGCCTTTTTCCACCAGAGCGCTTTGGACGGATTTCATTATCTCATCAATGGCTTCTGCCTTTTGCTTATCAACATCAAACATGATTGTACCACGTTCAAAAATCGTATTATCATTACTCATTATGCCATCTCTCCTCCCATAAAGTCTATGATCATTTTAACGCAACCTTCCTTAAGACACAAGTCTTTTTTCTCAAAATGCGAAGAAACCGGCTTAATTTAACTGTTCCTTGATGAATTCTTTAGCTTTTTCCAATGCCTGATCCAGCATTTCTGGTTTTTTCCCGCCAGCCTGGGCCATATCCGGGCGCCCACCGCCACCGCCACCAGCAACTTTGGCTACTTCTTTGATGAGTTTTCCAGCATGGAATCCCTTTTTAACAACATCTTGTGTTGCCGTTGCAATGAAATTCACTTTTTGACCAGATGCTGTTCCTAAAACAACAATTCCGGAACCCATTCGATCTTTAAGCAAATCAGAAATATTGCGCAGCTCATCCATATCCATTTCATCGACCGAGGCCACTGTTGTCTGAATTCCATTAATAACAACAACCTGTTGATGAATATCTGCAGCGGCGTTGCCCGCAAATTTTTGTTTTAATTCATCGATAACTTTTTCTTTATGTTTGTTTTGTTCTTCCATTTCTTCCAGCCGGTTTAAAAGCTGATCCGGTGAAGTTTTAAGAACATCCGATGCCTCATGAATGGTTTCATCCATTTGTTCCATATAGTTGAAAGTATTCATTCCTGTTGTCGCTTCAATCCTTCTTATTCCTGCGGCAACACCACTTTCCCCAATGATTTTGAACATGCCAACCTGGGCCGAATTCGAAATGTGGCACCCTCCACATAATTCGATGGAAAAATCGCCTACTTTAACAACCCGGACGATTTCGCCATATTTTTCACCAAATAGTGCCATGGCTCCCATTTTTTTTGCATCATCTATATTGGTTTCAAATATATTGACGTCATAGGCGGACAAAATGGCCTGATTAACAATTTTTTCAACCTTTTTAATTTCTTTTTCTGTCATGGCCTGAAAGTGATTAAAATCAAAACGCAACCGCGTTGGCGAAACAAAGGAGCCGGCCTGTTCAACATGATCTCCAAGAACCATTTTAAGCGCTTTTTGAAGCAAGTGCGTTGTGGTATGGTTACGCTGCGTTGCTTCCCTTAATTCCCGGTTGACTTTGGTGGTGACTCTGTCTCCTACTTTAAAGTTTCCGGATAAAACTTTTCCGTAATGGATATGACGGTTAAGACTTCCTTTTTTACAATCTGTCACATCAATCACATTATCCCCATGAACAATTTTACCATGATCGCCAACCTGGCCACCGCTTTCTGCGTAAAATGAGGTCCGGTCAAGAAGCACCAACACGTCATCCCCTGCCGCAGCCTGATCTGCAAGGTGTTCGTCGACAATAATCCCTTGAATTTTTCCTTCGCTTTCCAACTGATTGTAGCCTACAAAGGTATCCACTGCTTCTTTTCCCAATGGATTAAAGGGATCGTCTGTCCAAACCGCATTATCCGCTTCTTCCCGGGCTTTTCTGGCACGCTGACGCTGTTCTTCCATCGCTTCTTCGAATTCTTTAAGCGATACCGTCAGTCCTTTTTCTTCTACAATTTCCTTGGTCAAATCAAACGGGAACCCATACGTATCATACAGTTTAAAGGCTCCTTGTCCTGGAAATACTTTTTCTTCCTGCTTGATCACTTCATCCAGCTCCATTTCCAGCAGATTTAAACCCTGGTCAATGGTTTCCTGGAAGCGTTCTTCTTCAATTTTAATCAGTTTTTGAATATAATCCTGTTTTTCGATCAACTCAGGATAAGCCCCACCGGAGACATGGGCAACTTCTTTTGCGATATCATATAGGAAACTACCCTTAATGCCCAAAAGTTTTCCATGGCGGGCAGCCCGGCGCAACAACCGTCTCAGAACGTAGCCCCGGCCTTCATTGCCTGGCATAACCCCATCGGCGATCATAAAAGTGACTGAACGCACATGATCTGTAATGACGCGAATAGACACATCGTCATCCTTGTTCTGCCCGTATTTTACCCCGGCCAGTTTGCAGGTGTAATTTAAAATATGTCCGATCGTATCAACCTCAAAGATATTATCAACACCTTGCATGATGGTAGCCAACCGTTCAAGACCCATGCCTGTATCAATATTGGGATGATCCAGTGGTGTATAATTGTCATTTTCATCCCGGTCAAATTGGGTAAAGACCAGATTCCAAAATTCTTCGTATCGGTCACAATCACACCCCGGTGCGCAGTCCGGTTTTCCACAGCCATATTCTTCCCCACGGTCATAAAAGATTTCCGAACAGGGGCCGCACGGTCCCGTACCATGTTCCCAGAAATTATCTTCCTTGCCCAGGCGTGAAAGATGATCCGCTTTAACGCCAACCACATCGTGCCATAAGTTATAAGCTTCATCATCATCCAGATAAACCGTGACGTACAATTTTTCCGGATCCAGCTCCATTACTTTTGTACAAAATTCCCAGGCCCAGGGAATGACTTCTTTTTTAAAATAGTCCCCAAA
>JAQWCN010000185.1 GCA_028705955.1 Eubacteriaceae bacterium | reverse complement strand
CGTTCCTTTCCCAGCCAGCCCTGATCTTCCCAATACTGTTTCTCCGCGGGGCCGCTGCCCATATTCCCCTTTTGCATCTTGCCACACATATTAAAAAGAAACCTTGTTTTTAAGGACACTCGGGGGATCGTTCTCTGGGATAAGGACTTGGCCAGTCGGTTCATATCCCTTGTAATCTTCGCTTTTTTCTTATCTGACACGCCCTGCCAGTTCATGGCCTGGACCGCAATGCCATATTTCGTGATACTGGGAACGCCCCAATAGGTTAGGGTCTTGGCCACCGTCTTGATGGCACTCCCGGCACCGGCACCGGCAGTGGTGGAAATCACCACGGCTTTTTTGTCAAACAGACATCCCCGGGGCTTGTGGGGGAACCAATAGGTGAAGGTGAGGTCGATGAAGGCCTTTAGGGATGCCGATGGCGCCAGGCAGTAGTTGGGGGTGGTAAAGACGAGCAAATCCCCCGCCTCCACGGCCTGCATGATGGCGTGTTTCTCCTCATAGTAGGGGCATCGGGTTTCGTCCTCGATGCAGGTGTAGCAGCCCAGACAGAAGTGGTTCAGATCCCGGGGGAGGAAGAATTCTGTGACCGCCTTATCGCCGGTGATCCCATCGATTAAAATCCGGCCGATGTGGTAGCTACTGCCCCGATGGTTTTGCCCGTTGATCATAACGATTTTTATCATAACATCACCCATCGCGATATTTCGATAATCAGAACCTTGAGGACAAAGGCAGCGCTGAGGATGAAGAACACGGCTCTGCGATAGTGCTGGTTCTTCACGAAGATGCTGGATATTCCCGTCAGGGCAATGATGCCACCGGCGATGCAGCAGAGATTGGACTGCAAACTATCCAGAGCGAAGAGACCAGCGGTCACCGTGCTGTCAAAGGATGCCTGGACGGATAAATGGTAGCTGTCCCGGGTGGCGACGAAGCAGCACACCACCAGGCCGAGAATCGCCAGTAGAGCGATGCGTCGCCCCCAGTGCGTGATGTCTTTCTGCTTCACCACCGTCCATCCAATGTACACCAGCGTAACCACCACCAAAAGGGTGGATAAGGTTGAGATCATATTGCCCAAATATAGAGCCTAACAGTTGTTAGTGCGTCAAGAATAAATTGAGATTTTCTCTGTGACTTGCTATTGTTTGGGCAAGGGGCTACAATTAAGACAGTCCATTTGAAAAGAAGGTGAACCATGAGCAAAAGAATATTAGTCGTCGATGACGATGTGGAATTATGCAATCTGCTGACCCAATGCCTGGGTGGTGAAGGCTTTGCGGTGTCCTGTTGTGGCGATGGCCGCCAGGCCTTCCCCTTCCTCAAGGCCACCCCCACCGATCTGGTGATTCTGGATGTCATGCTGCCGGAGATGGATGGCTTTGAGGTGCTGCGCCAGATTCGAGCCTTCAGCAATCTCCCGGTCCTGATGCTCTCCGCCAAGGGGGATGAGATGAACAAGGTGCTGGGGTTAAAAATCGGAGCAGACGATTATCTCACCAAGCCCTTTGGGATCTCGGAGCTCATCGCCCGGGTGGAGAATCTCTTTAGGCGATGCGCCAGCCCAGGCCAGACCATGGCGAAGTCCGCTCTCCTGACCGATGGCGAGCTGCAAATCGATACGGAGAAATGTCGGGTGACCATTGGCGATGCGGTGGTGTCCCTGACCTCCAAGGAATACAAGCTCCTCTGCTTTTTGGCGGAAAATCCCCAGCGGGTCTTTACGAAAAAGCAGATTTATAATCAGGTGTGGGAGGCTGATTTTATGTACGACGACAACACCATCATGGCCCTCATCAGCCGGCTGCGGAAGAAGCTGGAGCGTGAGGCGGATGGGGTGACCTATATCCAGACGGTGTGGGGCATCGGCTACCGATTTAGTCGGGAGGTGAAATGAGATGGGGATTCTCTGGGGCATTATCGCGGTGCTGCTAGGCATCACCCTGGGCCTTGGCATAAGACAGTACAGGCTGCGGAAACGGACCCTGGAAATGATTGCGGTGATTGACAGCATCTTAGCGGGTCAGAAGAAGCGGCAGATTTTCTCCAAGGAGGAGGACGCCCTGGGCCGTCTGGCCTATGGCATTAACCAGCTGGCGACGCGCTATGGCACCGCCCAGGAAAAATACGAGGAGGAGCAGCTGGCGAAGAAGCAGCTTATCGCCAACCTCTCCCACGATGTTCGGACGCCCCTGGTGTCGGTCATCGGCTATCTGGAAGCCATCGTCCAGCATCGCATTGCCGGGGATCAGCAGGAGGATTACATCCGCACGGCCTATACCAAGGCCAATGTCTTAAAGGAGCGGGTCAACCAGCTCTTCGAATTGGTGCAAAGCGATGCCAATGAGATCGCCCTGTCTCCGAAGCGGGTGGATGTCTGTGAAATCACCCGGCAGGTGTTGATCGACATTCTCCCTGTGCTGGAGGGGGAGCACATCGCGCTGGATTCATCCATCCCAGACGACGAGTGGTACCTCTGGGTCGATCCGGAGCGCTTCACCCGCATTTTGCAAAATCTCATCAAGAACACCCTCACCCACGCCGGCCAGGGGAAATACCTCGGGGTCTTCCTCAAAAGAGAAGCCGGCCATATCTGCATCGACATTGCCGATAAGGGCGAGGGCATCGATGCGTCCCACCAGCCCCATGTCTTTGAGCGCCTGTACAAGGCCGACCATGCCAGGCTAAAGGGCGGCGGCCTCGGCCTGGCCATCGCCAAGGAGCTGTGTGATAAAATGGGGGGCACCATTGCAATCCTCCGCTCCATCCCCGGGGACACCGTGTTTCGCATCACCTTCCCCGAAGCCCAGTAAATGTCAGGAAAATGTCAGACTTGTATCAGTGCCCTGTCAGCCTCCCGGGCTATACTAAGAGTCAAGAACGAATTGGGAGGTTATGATGAAGGATAAGGTTTTGAAAGCATCGGCGCTGCTCTGTGCGGTGGTGCTCATTTTGGCAGGGATTATGGTTGGGTTTGGCAATCAGAGAAACACCGAAAATTATGTCGAGAAGGCCGTTTCTTATTACAAGCCCCAGGGGGCGGAGGTCGTGCTGATTAAGGATGGTCAGGTGGCTCAGGTTCTCAATTACGGCGACGCCAATGTGGCGAAGAAGGAAAAGGTCACCAAGGATACCCAGTTTAAAATCGCATCCATCTCCAAGGTCTTCACCGCCTACGCCATTATGAAGCTGGTGGATGAGGGGACTTTAAATCTGGATGTCCCGGTCAATACCTACCTGCGGCAGTGGCAGGTACCGGATTCGGAATATGGGGCCGAGAAGGTCACCCTGCGCACCCTGCTCTGCCACACCTCTGGCCTCTCCGGCAGCGATGCCCTGGGGTATACCGGGGATAATCCGGGAGTGGCTAAGACCTTGGCGGCGGATGAGAGCGAAACCTTGGCCACACCCTATGCCGGGTTAAACAGCCCGGTGGCCGTGACCCACTATGTCATGACCGGGGCCAGCGGCGTCACCAGCACCGGGGAGGATATGGCAACATTTGCCC
>JAQWCN010000184.1 GCA_028705955.1 Eubacteriaceae bacterium | reverse complement strand
TAACGAAATTAAAGTGAAAAATCAATTAAACGTGAGAAGGTGGTCGACCGTGTTAGTGTTGAAGGAGACTAACATTGGAACCGTCCGAAGTCAAATCGCTCTTAAAATCCTATTCCGTTTGTCAGCAACATTATCAATTACTTTTTTCATCCATCAGCCCCTTACAGCAAAAATTTAAATCTTCTGAAGAAAAAACGCAGTACAAATCCGAAATTCAAAAGATTGAAAGCAGTGTATTACGGGAAAATCTCAGAATTTACCAAAAGAGTGCTGATGAGCTTAAAGCTAAAATGGCTAAACTTGATGACCTCATCTCTCTATTGGACTCATCATCTTTACCTGCCAATGAAATTGAGGTCAGTAAAAGCATTCTGTTTTATATTTTCATTAAAAATAAAAAGGTAAAGGATTTACCGAATTTATTGGAGGGGTACAGTTTAGCAACACTCGAGCGAAAACTCAAAAAAGCAATTGAAACAATTGCTTTGCTTTCATCAGAAAATAATATTTAAAGCTTTTAACCTATTTTATGTTGGAGCAGGCCAATAATCACCTGCTTCAACATTTTTTTACTTAATGTCTATCTTTCCAATCCATTGGCTCAAGTTCTAATAAATAATCCTAAAGTTCTAGAAAAACATTATCGATATGCACCACACACAAATAAGCTAAACCCATATAAATTGTTACTTATAAAAATTACAATTAATCCCAATTCTCTCTTGAAAGTGCACTTCAACCATGCTATAATCAAAGTAACTTAAGAAAGGCACAAAACTATGCGGGAATTAATTGATTTCATAAAAAACATCAATAGCGGAACGCCCCAGTTCCGGATTTCAGAAAGCTGCGACTCCTCATCACCCACCTATTCCTATTATAACCAATCCGATCTCCAGGATGATTTGTCTGGGATCATAACCGAAGGGATAGAACGGAAAACAGTCAGTACCGAAGATGAGGTCTGCACGCTGAACCCTGGGGATATCATCTTCAGCCTGATCTCCGGCACTGCAGCCATCGTTCAGCGCGAACATCAAGGATATCTCTACACTCAGAATTACGTCAGGATTGTACCGGATCAGCACGTCGACCCCAAATACCTGGTTTATCTGTTTAATGAAGATGATGGTATCCAAAGGCAATGGGCCGCTGGACTCCAGGGCTCCATGGTAACCAAATACACCATCGGCCAGCTCAAAAAGCTGACGATCCCCCCGTTACCCGATCTTGAGAAGCAAAGAACCATCGGCGAAATCTACCTGCTCCAGCTTCACCTGGAAGCACTCAAGAAACGGGCTGCCGAACGGGAAACCCTACTGCGGCTTTCAACATTAAAGGAGATACATCGAAATGAATGAACAGAAATTTGAAACAGAACTCATTGCACACATCGAGAACGTTGACGGCTGGAAGCAGTGGCACTATGAAGCCGGCATCAAAACCACCGAGGATCTCTGGTCCAACTTCAAAAATATTCTGGAGCTCCACAACCAGAGCACCCTCGACCATCCCCTAAGCGTCATGGAATTCGCCCAGGTCAAGAACATCATCTCCGGCCTGAACACCCCCTACCAGGCTGGCCAGTTTCTCTATGGCCTAAACGGCGTCTCCCAGGTGGAAGTGGACCTGGACGATGGCCGTCATGTCTTCCTCACCGTCTTCGACCAAAAGCAGGTGGGCGCCGGGGACACCGTCTACCAGGTGGTCAACCAGATTGTCCGCCCCGCCGTCATCGCCGGGAAGCAGAACCGTCGCTTTGACACCACCCTCCTCATCAACGGCCTGCCCATCATCCAGATTGAGGAGAAATGCGACACCCACGACGTGGGTGAGGCCATCAACCAGATGCAGCAATACGCCGACGAAAACCAATACCGGGACATCTTCTCCACCCTCCAGATCCTAGTCGCCATGACCCCCCACAACGTCAAATACATGGCCAACACCACCGCCGACAAGTTCAACAAGGACTTCGCCTTCAATTGGCAGCGCCGGGAGGACAGCAGCATCGTCCGCAGCTGGAAGGAATTCGCCGACGCCTTCCTCAACATCCCCATGGCCCACCAGATGGCCACCAACTACATGATCTTAGATGGCACCAAGAACCACCAGATGCTCAAGGTCATGCGTCCCTACCAGGTCTACGCCACCCAAAAGGTCATCGAAGGGATCAAGAGCCACGACTTCGAAGCCGGGGACAAGAAGGTGGGCTACATCTGGCACACCACTGGCTCCGGCAAGACCATCACCAGCTTCAAAACCGCCTGGCTGGCCAGCCGGATGCCCCAGGTCGATAAGGTGGTCTTCGTGGTGGACCGCATCGCCCTCACCAGCCAGACCAGCGAAAACTACAAGGCCTATGACCCCGACGGGGACATGGATACCGATCTGAAAAAGGGCAGTGTGGAGGACACCAAGAACACCACCGACTTAAGCCGCAAGCTTAAAAGTGTGGACAACAACATCATCGTCACCTCTGTGCAAAAGCTGGGGACCTTAATCAAGCGCAAGCGCTTCGCCCCGCCGGATAAGAACATTGTCTTCATTGTGGACGAAGCCCATCGCAGCACCGCCGGCGACAACTTCGCCGCCATTCAGGCTGCCTTCCCCCGTTCCGCCTGGATCGGCTACACCGGCACCCCCATGTTTGACGACACCACCACAGGCCTGCGCACCGAGGACATCTTCGGCCCGCTGCTGCACGCCTACACCATCCGGGAAGCCATCGCCGACCGCAACGTCCTGGGCTTTAAGGTGGATTTCGAAACCACCATTGACGAAACTAAAATGAAGTCCGAATACCTCCCCGCCTTCTATGCCGAGCGCAACCCGGACTGGAGTGACCTAGAAATTCGCACAAAGATCGACAACCTCACCGACGAGGACATCGACGACGCCATCGAACCCAGCTTCTACGACGAAAACCCCGAGCACGTCCGTCTGGTGGTGGCGGACATCTTCAAGCATTGGAAGAACCGTTCCTGCGAAGGCAGATATAACGCCCTGCTCACCACCCACGTCGGCGGCGGCAAGGCCAGCACCCCCATGGCCATGATGTACTTCCGGGAATTCCTTCGGGTGAACCAGGAGAATGAAAAAGCCGGAAAGCCTACCCTCAAGGTCGCCGTCTCCTTCAGCCTCAACAGCACCAACAACGACACCCAGCTGGATACCAACAAGGGGCTTTTCGAAGCCATGACCGTCTACAACGCCCAATTCGGCACCAGCTTCGGCATGGACGACGTCTCCGGCTACACCCAGGACGTGACCAGCCGCCTAAACCGCAGCGCCTCGGATAAAAACTACCTCGATCTCGTTATCGTCGTGGAACAGCTCCTCACCGGCTTCGACGCCCCGGAGCTCAACACCCTCTACGTCGACCGAACCCTGAAGGAAGCCAAGCTTATCCAGGCCTACTCCCGGACCAACCGCATCGCAAACATGCAGGACAAGCCCTGGGGCCGCATCGTCAACTACCGCTGGCCCACCCAGAACGAAGCCCTCATGAACCGTGCCCTGGCCAT
>JAQWCN010000183.1 GCA_028705955.1 Eubacteriaceae bacterium | reverse complement strand
TTCTTTCACTTTGCTTTCTACAATATCGAGCGCCTTTTTTACATAGACAAATGCCTTGGCGATGGCGATTCCCGGTGATGCGTTAATTCCTTTTTTCTTCATTCTAATTTCCTCCCTTGTGACCTTAAATTAGATATTATTTAATAGGCTTTCTGCCCTCAAAAGCTTTAATGAGTGTAATTTCGTCTGTATATTCCACGTCGGCGCCAATGGGAATGCCTTTTGCCAAACGGGTCACGGTGATGCCCATGGGTGTAATGAGCTGGCCCAGGTACATGGCCGTCGCCTCTCCTTCCGGAGTTGGATTGGTGGCCATGATCACTTCTTTAACGTCGTCTTCACCGAGTCTTAAAATCAATTCCCGGGCTTTGATATCCTGGGGGCCGATCCCTTCAATGGGAGAGATGGCACCATGCAGCACATGATACAACCCATTGTATTCATGGGTCCGTTCAATGGCAAAAATGTCCCGGGTATTTTCGACCACACAGATGACAGATTTGTCCCGCTTGGGGTCTTTGCAGACATCGCAGAGATCACCATCGGTAATCGAAAAGCACCGGGGACAGAGCCGAACTTTATCCTTCATGTCCAACAAAGCCTCCGAAAGACCGGTGATATCGGTCTGGGGCGCATCGATCAGATGAAAGGCCAGCCGCTGGGCTGTTTTGTCCCCGATTCCCGGCAGCTTTGCCAGTTCGTTAATCAGCCGTTCGATGGCTTTTGGGTATAATCCCACGCTACATTAACCCTGGAATATTCATGCCGTCGGTAAGCTTGCCCATTTCTGAATTGGTCATTTCTTCGACTTGGGCCATGGCGTCGTTCACCGCAGCCACAATCAAATCTTCCAGCATTTCAACATCGTCTTCGTCGATAACATCCGGATCAATGGTGACGGCTTTAAGCAGCTTGTTGCCATTGGCTGTTACTTTTACCGCACCGCCGCCGGCCGTCCCCACAACTTCCTGTTCTTCCAGACTTTCCTGAGTTTTTTGCATCTCCGCCTGCATTTGCTGGATCTGCTTCATCATATTTTTTTGACTGCCTTTACCGCCGCCCATTCCTCTGGGCGCCCGTCTTTTTGTTTTTCCCATAAATCCTCCTGCTGTTGTTCCTTTTCATTGTTTTATTATAACATTAAAAAATTAAGTTGACACTTTTTTTTCACTTTTGAATGGGGCAAGTTCTGTCCCGCGTTTAAAGTGCTTTTGAGGCATTAATCCCGCTCGATTATTTTAACACCCGGGTCATTCACAATGGCTTCCGTCTTTTCCCGGAAGGTCATGTCCTCAAAGTTTTTTTTTACACAGCTCATCTCCAGAACCCATTTTCTTCCGTCCGTCTCCCGGGCTGCTTTTTCAAGAAATTTGCGGTAACCACCGAGCATCTGCGCCGGCGCTGCGCCGTCTTTCCCTGTAAATTCCAGTACCAGATGATTGCTGTCTTTTTGACGCAGCCGTCCCTGTTCAAACATGTGCAAAGCAAAGGGGCTGTCTGTCGCCAGGCGTTTGTGCATTTCCTTGTAAATGGCGTCGGTATTGACCGCTCCCGGTTGGCGGGCCGGAGCGCTGTCCGTTTCTTTTTTGGGCATGGTTGCCGGCGCTTTTTTATCCGGTTGTTTGCCGGTGACCGCCGGTTCTGCCGTCTGCTCCCCTTGTGCCGGGTGGTGTTCTTTTGGAGCCCCGGCCTGTGTTGCCGTCTGCCGCGGCTTAACTGCCCGCGTCTCTTTTTGAGCCGGCGGCTGAACCGGCGTCGCAGCGGGGACTGCCCGCTGTGCCTGAGCCTTGTGTCCTGCTGTTGCCGCCGGCTGGGATGATCCGCCTTGATTCCCGGCCGGTTCGTAACCGGTGCAGAGTTTTAAGAGGCTCATTTCCAGAATGACCCCGGCCATATCGTTGTATTTTAACTTTTGTTTATCCCCGATCAGGGTGTCAATCAACGTAAACAGGCGGTGACTGTCCACCCTGTCTGCCATCGTTTTGATTTCATCCAGCGCCGCGCCGGTGATGCCCAAAATCTCACCTGCCGCATTCCGGGCGGTTTTTGCCACGGCCAAACTGCGCAGACTGTCAATAAGCTGGCCCATGATCAGTGCGCTGTCTTTTCCCTTTTGACGCAGGGCCTTAACGGTTAAAAGCACCTGATCTGACTGACGGTCGATAATCGCCTGGGTCAGTTTTGTCACAACCGCCTTATCTGCCATTCCCAGAAAATCCACCACCTGTTCATAGGTAATGGGTTTGCCGTCCTCTCCGATATCGATGATCTGATCGAGGAGACTCAGGGCGTCCCGCATGGAGTGATCCCCCCGGCCCGCCACAAATTGTCTGGCCTCCTCTTCCATCGTGACGCCAATGTCTTCAAGAATTTCTGCAATCCTTCCCGCGATGGCTTCCTGGCTGATCGGCCGGATGTCATAGCGCTGACACCGGGACAAAATGGTCATCGGCAGTTTGTTGGGCTCGGTTGTCGCCAGAATAAATACCACATGATCCGGTGGTTCTTCCAGGGTCTTGAGCAACGCGTTGAAGGCTTCCTTGGTAAGCATGTGGACTTCATCGATAATATAAACCTTGTAACGCCCCAATGTCGGCGGGTATTTAACCTTTTCCCGGATATCCCGAATTTCGTCGACCCCGCGGTTGCTTGCCCCATCGATCTCGATCACATCCATTACGCCGGGCTTTTCAATTTCCCTGCAAACCGTACAGACATTACAGGGATTGCCGTCCGTATTATTCTCGCAATTGATGGCCCGGGCAAAAATCTTGGCAATGGACGTTTTGCCGGTCCCCCGGATTCCGGTAAAGAGATAGGCGTGACCAATCCGGCCGCTCATGATCTGATGTTTTAAAATTTGTGTGACGTCATCCTGCCCCACAACTTCGTCAAAAGTCCGGGGCCTGTATTTTCGATACAAAGCCAGATAAGCCATAAATCCCCCTCCTGTAAAATTTTGCTAACATACTGTTAATATTATATATTAACTTGTAGAAAAAGTATACCTTTGGGTAAAAATCCCGGGCTGGATTCGCTTTACTCTTCAGATTGCTTCGAGTATAATAACATTCAGTAATCAGAATCAGGAGGAACCCTTTGAATTTATCCGCTCATCACCACGCTTTGGCCCGAACCGCTCTTTTTAGCGCTGCCATTTTTTGGGGAAGCTCTTTTTTTATTATGAAAAATGTCGTTTCTGTTTTCCCCGCCAATTACCTGATGGCCATTCGTTTTTCCATCGCAACGCTTTTGCTTGGAATTATTTTTCACAAACGGCTTCGCGACAACCTGAACGTCTCTGCGTTTAAAGCCGGAGCCCTTGTCGGTTTTACTTTGTTTCTCGGCTATTTTGCCCAAACGGTTGGCCTGACGGGAACGACTCCCGGCAAAAATGCTTTTTTAACGGCGGTCTATTGTGTGATCGTTCCGTTTTTATACTGGTTTGTCAACAAGACCCGGCCGGTTGCATACAGCATTGTCGCTGCTTTTCTTTGTATTGCCGGAATCGGCCTTGTCAGTCTCCGC
>JAQWCN010000182.1 GCA_028705955.1 Eubacteriaceae bacterium | reverse complement strand
TATCTTTGAGGTTTACGAGGACACTATGAACATTAACGATGTGCTAATGAGGATTTTTAGCTCACTAGCTGATTCTGTGCAAAATCGTCAAAATAATGTAGTTTATCTTGTCAAATATGCAGCCGAAATGGCTGTGGGCAAAGCACCGGATTTTGATAACAATAAGTATTTTGCGGGAACCTATGATCCGACTTATTTGTTAAGATCGCTAAAATATACTTCAGAAGAATTAACGGGAAAGATTAGCCATAAAAACTGTGATCTTCATCCGGAGAATCCACTAACAAAAGAACTCAAAAAATTGGATCAATTACGGAACAGGCTTTCTAAAGATATTAACAATCTGGATTTTGCTGAAATCTATCAGATGTTCATCGATGATTGGGACTGTTATAAAGATTGCCAATATACGTATAAGGTTTTGATGGAGCTCCAAAAGCTCCAAAATGACGCCGATTATCCTGACGATAAGCACAGTCTGTGCCAGGTGCTACTGAAGGCTTTCTGGCGGTCCGACCAGTAATTCGGTTTAGTTACTTACCCTAATCATGGTGCTTTACTGGTCGGGCAAGATTAGCATCTGGCCGTCCACTTCCGTGGGCGCCGATGCATCTTGCAAGGGGGGATTCCCCCTTGACCCCCAAAAGAATTCAGAGAAGGAGTCGATGATGGCAGGAAGAACCCGCCCGGTCAAGCTCACGCTGCGGCTAAGCCACGACGAGTATGACCGGCTATTACAGAAGGTGGCCGCAGCCCATATGAGTCAGCAAGACTATTTATTGAAATGTGCACTTCAAAAGAAGATCGTCGTGATGGAAGGATTTACCGAGGTTGCATGGCAACTCAAAAAAATTGGCGGCAATATCAATCAGCTGGCCCATCATGCCAATGAAGGCTATCTGGTGAATGATAAAGAATTACAAATCATACAGGAGGGACTTTTAGAAATATGGCAATTATTAAAGCAGTGCGGTCGCACAGCGGCCTCAAAAAAATAATCGATTATGTCAGCCGGACCGAAAAGACAGAAGGGAAGTATCTCTCAACCCATCACTGTCAGATCGAAAGTGCCGCCCAGGAAATGACGGTCACGAAGCAGATGTATGGGAAAGAAACAGGCGTTAAGTCCTATCACTTCATCCAGTCCTTCCCACCTGATGAAGCCATAACCCCCGAGCAAGCCAATCAGGTGGCAAAGGACTTAGCCGTCGGGCGTTGGCCGGACTACGAAATGGTCATCGGTACCCACGTCGATCGGGACCACATCCACAGCCATATCATCATCAACTCGGTGTCCATGGAAACCGGGAAAAAGCTCCACTTTTCTCCGGTCGATTTAAAAGAAATGAAGCATCGCAATATCGAAATGTGTCAGGAGCGAGGACTGTCGGTCCCTGTCAAAGGCCAGCAGATCACCACGAACAAACCCGAAAAATACATGGCCATCCTCCGCGGGACCGAAGGCCACTATAAAAGCTATGTCCTGGACACCGCCTTAGCCGTTAGCGAGGCCAAAGAAAGGGCAACGAGCCGGGAGGAATTCATTGAGAAACTAGAAGAGCAGGGCTACCGCACAACCTGGACGGATAATCGAAAGCACATCACCTTTATGGATAGCGAAGGACGGAAGGTAAGAAATAGCAATCTCACCAAAACATTCAAACAAGACTTTAGCAAGGAGGCACTCATCCATGAATTTAGACGAAATCAGGAACGGGCAGAAGAACACCCCAGAGCAGACACCCCCGCCGGAAACGACCATCACCTTCGAGAAGAAAGAGAAGCGCCGGCAAAGGACATCATGCAAGGAAAAGAAACCCAGCTGGAAAGTGGTTCCCACGTACTCCCTCGGGAAAACCACCAGCGCTAGAACATCGCTTCGGGAAACGGCGTTCTCCATTTTTAAATTCATTGGACTCCCCTGGGCCATCGCCATGGCACTCCTGGGCTTTACCATCATCTGGTTTATCCTTTACCAGTTTGGCGGAAGTCCCTTAGTGGCCCGGTGTGGTGATCTGCGGTATGACATCGCAACGCTGGCCTTCTGGGGAACCAGCCTGTATCTCACCCTCCAAAATCTGATCAGGAAAATCAAAGGGGATGAGTCCCTCATGCTCTTCGAAATCTTCGATTATCTCAAAGGAGACACACGCCTGCCCACCAAAAGCGACACCAAGCGGATGATGAATCCGCCCATTCCAGCAGAGTTACAGACGAATCGAAAGAGCGGCTTCGTATTTGGCCGCCAGGAAAAAGACGGCTATGTGTGTAAACCAACGGAAAAGGAAGGCCACATCGGCGTCTTTGGTGGATCGGGCCTGGGGAAAACCAGCTGCCTGGCCATCCCATCCATCCGAGCGTGGCAGGGGCCGGTCTTCGCCATCGACATCAAAGGCGAATTATCAGAATTGTCCAAAGTCGATCGGACCAATCTGCAAATCTTCAATCCATCCGATCCCAATGCCCTTGGCTATGATCCCTATTACTTCGTGGATGCCGACCCATCCCATAAGACCCAACGCATTAAGCGGATCGTCTATTCCCTGATAAAACGCCCCAACGATAAGGCCGATCCCTTCTGGGTCACCTCAGCCCGAAACCTATTACTGGGGGAAATGCTCTTTTTCTACGACCTGAATTACTCCTTCATCGAAACCATGCATATCATCCAATCCACCCCCCAACAGGAGATCGTTAATGCCATTGCCAAGAGTGATAACGACAAGGCCGTCATCTACATCAATGAATTCAAAAAAGCCATGGATGGGGGCAGCCAAACCGTAGATGGCATCATCATGCAGTTGATGACCGACATCAAAATCTTTGCGACGGATGATGACGTTATCGCTGCCTTTTCCAGGGAGCGCATCATCACCCCCGATGCCTTGGAATCCGGTGGGGATGTTTTTATCCAGGTACCCGAATCCAATCTCGAAATATGGGCGCCCATGTTAAATCTGATCACCAGTCAATTCCTCACCGCCTTCGAGTCCCGGGAGCCCCGGGGCTATCCCATCCTCATGCTGTTGGATGAATTCCCCCGACTGGGTGTGGTCCATGGCATCGCAAGTGCCCTGGCAACCCTTAGAAGTCGGCGGATCACCATTACCCTGCTGCTTCAGAGTATTTCACAGCTGGACCATCTCTACGGAACCGATCAGCGAAAAACAATCATGGATAATCTGCGCTATACCGCCATTCTCGGCGTTACCGAGCAATCCACCCAGGAATACTTCTCCCTGGCCGTCGGAACCTATGACCGACTGATGCCTGGGCAATCCCAAAGCAGCCGGGGACTGATGCCCGGCGGAGCGGATTCCTTTGGGATGTCCTGGTCAACAGCCGAGCGGCGTATCATTAAGCCAGAACAATTCGGCCATCTGGGAGAGGACATCATCCTGTTGACCACCTACGGCTATTTCAGGGTCAAGAAAGCACCCTATTATCGCGATGGCGGAGAGTCAACACCGCACGGGCGAGGTAAGGCGGGAAGACACCTTCGCTGAGAAACGCTCAAGAGACTTCCCTTAGCCAGAGAAAAACAAACCGCTGGAAGAAAAAC
>JAQWCN010000181.1 GCA_028705955.1 Eubacteriaceae bacterium | reverse complement strand
AGAATCGTACTGACCTCTGGCTGCTGCTCGGGCTTCTCCCCGGTTATACACATCATAGGGTAAAGCTGCAACATCAGCAGCTTTATCCGGATAAGGGCGAACCGCCCTGAAAGATCGAATGGTTGCCATAAACGCCCCTAATCCAAAACACGGACGCGGGTCACGCCGGCAATCCCTTTGAGATCTCCCTTTACTTTGGCATCCACTTCGCTGTCCACATCAATCATGGTGTAAGCGTAGGCACCTTTATTCTTATTGGTCATATCGGAAATATTAATATTATCTTTTGCTAAAATTGCTGTAATTTGCCCGATCATATTGGGAATGTTTTTATGGGCGACTGTAATCCGGTGAACACTGTTACAGACTCCCATATTGCAATCGGGATAATTGACAGAATTTAAAATATTCCCATTTTCAAGGAATTCCCGCATTTCATTAACCGCCATCACCGCGCAATTGTTTTCGCTTTCCGGTGTCGAGGCTCCCAAATGGGGAATATTGATTGCGTTTTTCATCTGCAGTGTTTCTTCACAGGGGAAATCACAAACGTAAGCTGCCAGTTTATCTTCTTCCAAAGCTTTTGCCAGCGCTTTGTTATCAACCAAACCGCCTCTGGCAAAATTCATCAGCCGCAACGTGGGTTTGCAATTGTTGAGCAAATCTGCGTTGATATAATTTTCAGTTTCCTTCATGTATGGGATATGAATGGAAATATAGTCACAATTTTTAAAAATGGCTTCCAGGCTGGAGGACCGTTTTACTTTTCTGCTTAATCCCCAGGCATGTTTTATGGAAATAAATGGATCGAATCCATAGACTTTCATTCCAAAATCCACGGCCATGTTTGCCACCAGAACGCCAATAGCCCCTAGGCCAATGACGCCCATTTTTTTCTTGTACAATTCAGGCCCTTTATAGGCTTTTTTACCTTTTTCTACCGCTGCGGCCACATCGACATCCTGATCTTTCAATCCTTTTGTCCATTCGATGCCATCCACAACTTTACGGGAAGAAATCAACATCCCCATGACGACCAATTCTTTAACCGCATTGGCATTGGCCCCCGGTGAGTTACATACAACGATCCCTTCTTCGGCGCAACGTTCCAGAGGAATGTTGTTAACACCTGCTCCTGCTCTTCCGATAAATTTAACGGATTTTGGAAAATCCATATCGTGAAGCTTGGCACTTCTGACCAAAAGGGCATCAGGATTTTCAGTATCATCCTTAACCGTGTAGTCACTTGTCAGCTGTTTTAATCCAGTTTTAGAAATATTATTCAGGGTCTTAATATTATAATTCATTTGTTTGATTTTACCTTTCAATCATGCCACAGCAAATCTGGCCAACTTCGATACTCCCCAGTCTTTAACTGTGCGCGTAATAGTGGACCGCCTCTCCGGCCCTGGAGCAAACCGTGATGTCTTCATGAAACAGTTTAATTATTTGTTTTCCATTTCAAATTTCTTCATGAAATCAATCAACGCTTCAACACCTGCCATCGGCATGGCATTGTAAATGGATGCCCGCATCCCGCCAACAGTCCGGTGTCCTTTTAAGTTTTCCAGACCAGCAGCCTTGGATTCTTTTACAAACTGAGCGTCCAGATCTTTGTTTCCCGTTACAAAAGGAACGTTCATCAGTGAGCGGTCTTCCGGAACGACGGTTCCATGGAACATTTTGCTGTTATCTAAATAGTCGTATAATTTAGCTGCTTTTTCTTTATTGATGGCTTCCATTGCCGGTACACCACCTTGTTTTTTAACCCATTCGTAAACCAGTTTACAAATATAAATGCTGTAACATGGCGGGGTATTAAAGCAGGAATCATTATCCGCATGGGTTTTATAATTCAGCATCGTCGGCGTAATATCCATGGCGTTGCCAATGAGGTCCTTGCGAATAATCACCGCACACACCCCTGCAGGCCCCATGTTCTTCTGAGCACCGGCAAAAATCAAGCCAAATTTTGAGACATCATACACTTCTGATAAAATATTGGATGACATATCTGCAATAAGGGGAATATTCCCTGTTTGCGGCAAACCGTCCGGTTTAAAACGGGTCCCATAAATCGTGTTGTTGGCACAGATATATACATAATCTGCATCTTTACGCATCATTTCCGGTGTCACCTTGGGGATATACGTAAAGGTCTTATCCGCAGATGAAGCAATCGCTTTGGCATCCCCGTAACGGGCCGCTTCCGCATAGGCTTTCTTTGCCCAGTTCCCGGTCAGGATATAATCTGATTTATGATTTTTGTTCATCAGATTCATGGCGACCATAGCAAACTGCATTGAACCGCCACCCTGTAAAAACAGAATTTCATAATTGTCAGGAACTCCCATTAATTCCTTGTACAATGCTTTGGCATCAGCCAAAATGACTTTAAAAGCGTCGGAGCGATGGCTCATTTCCATGACGGACATTCCCGCGTCGCCATAGTTCACCAATTCGCTGGCCGCTTTTTCAAGTACTTCTACCGGCAAAGCAGATGGACCGGCAGAAAAATTGTAAACTCTTTCCACAATACTTCCTCCTAAAAATTTTTCCGCAAATCGCGGTAATTTAATTATAGTGGACCCATTATTTTTTTTCAATCTTTAGCTCATATATTTTCACATCAACCCTTTACAACTTTTGAAAAATACATGTTTTTCTCCCCCACAAAAAAAGATCCTGAGAAGCTGCACATCTTGCAGCCAATCAGGACCTGCCATTTCTTTTTAAGTTTGATCACGCCATTGCCGGTAAAGCAACCACCTTTTACTTATTCACTTTCCTCCAGGGTCACAAAGGTTTTTTCCGGCGATACCGATTTAACCGAACCCTTTGGCGATTTCACCTGAATCTGTACGTCTGATTTTCCTTTTGCTTTCCCGGTCAAATCAACCCAGACGGCAATTGTTTTTACATCCAGATTTTGGAGTTCCGATGCTGTTCCGGAAAGTTTGACCACAACAGAACTGTCCTGAAGTTTGGACACCGTCAGTCCTTCGGGAACGTTACGTTTCTCCACCGTATCAACGGTATAACTCTTTTCGATCAAAGCCTCTACAGCCGCCGTCACTTTCACTTTGTTACCGCCATCCATATTGGTAACCCCATTTGGTAAACTCAAACTGTTTTCACTGGTCACATTGGATACCGCCCCGGATACATTAATATCCGATACCGCAACAGAAGAAATCTGATCCAGAACAGCCTGCTTCCCACCGATGGTGATACTGCTGGGGTTTACCGTGACACTGGACACCTTATACCCGCTGGAAACATCGCCGGATGTCTTGGGTGTTGTCACCGGTACTTCTTTAGTATTTCCCAAGACAATATCCGCCTTGACCACCTTTGGCTGACACTCGACCCCCGTGAGTACATTTCCACTGGCATCCACAGCCTGAACTTCCAAAAACTGGGTTGCATCATCCATCAGGCCTTGAACATTAGCGGTTGCGTTAAGGCTTGAAATTTTTGCCAAATCATCGGATGAACCGCTGACTTTCACCGTATCATTGGTCTCCGCAGAAATGACGGATAAATTATTCCCCGGCTTCCCGCTGGCATTAATGGTTACACTTTGATCCTT
>JAQWCN010000001.1:5246-56491 GCA_028705955.1 Eubacteriaceae bacterium | reverse complement strand
CCGACCTCATAAGTCGTCCCATTGACAATCACACGATATTTTTTCATAATAACATCCTCCTCAACGTTTTACCTTCAACCCAAAACATTTTTAATCGCAGCGTTTAAACGAAACGATCCGCAATCCCGCCACTCCGGTTCCAAGCTCTTCCGCCAAAGCAGCAGCAACCGCGGCTTTGACGGCACCATTTGCCCTTTTGCTTCCTTCGGAAATTTTCTTCATGGAAACAATCTTAATTCCGGATACATCGGTTCCGTTTTCTTCCGCCAAAGCAGCAGATACCGCCGCCATCCATTCCCCCCGATTGGCGGTGACAGCCGGCCTTCCGGCCGAATCCGGTACGCTTTCCGAATGGTTCATCTCCTTTGGCTTTGAGTGATCAAAGTGCCGCACCACGGCATCCATGATCTTACACAAAAAGACCAGACAGATCAGTCCGATAAAAACCGTCCCCATTCCCATTGCAACAACAAATCCATTGGACAAAATTTTACCCTCCTTCTTGCTGCGTTGTAATCTTTTAATACTGACAATATTTTAACAGTGTTTTCGTTTTTATTCAAGTGTTTTCCCGTTTGCACAAAAACCTGCTGCCTGGTTTTTTACCAATTATTGGTCGTAAATCCCTTGTTTCCGGCGTTTCTCCGCATTGGATCATTATTGTCCCTTTTTGACATATCTGCTCCATTGTCGGGAATAAAAAAACATCCGGTCTCTGAAAATCAAAGACCAGATGCTCGTCACTACAAAATTTTATCCAATAATCGCAGCCATACTTTCTGCACCAAAAGCTGATTTTTTCCGTCCACTTTTATATTGCTCCAAACCGATTCCACACGCCGGACAGTACCATGAATCTGGCAAGTTTTCAAAAGCGGTACCTGGGGCAACGCCGTTTTCCGGATCCCCAGCTGCTGGATCATATGAATAACCACACAATGGACATTGGTATTCCTTCATAAAATACACCTCCAAATTTACTCATCTCAAGGATGAAGGTTTTACCTTGCCCTCTACATTAGACTTATTATTTGCTTTTTGCAAGTTAAAAAATTTTTTTCTTATTCTTTACTTAAGTTTTACAATTGTTACGCTTATTTCACATTTATTCGTGCTTGCCAACCCCATAGGGATTCACATGAATCATGCAATGTTTAAGGGTTGGATACGCCGCCTCTAATTGATCGTGAACATCCTCCGCCACGGCATGGGCATCCTTCAGCTTCATTTCACCATCCATGGCAATTTCCAGATCCACATAAAAACTGGAACCAAAGGTTCGGGTTCTCAAATCATCCACACCCAATATTTTTTCATGGGAAAGGACTCTCTCCCGAATATCATCGGCTGTTTTTTCATCCACCGAGGAATCCAGCATTTTATTAATGCTATCTCTTCCTATATTATAGGCCACTTTCACGATGAGGATCGCAATGACCACTGCCGCCAGAGGATCCATAATTGGAAAGCCCAGTCTGGCTCCGCCAATCCCGATCAGCGAGCCAATGGAAGACAGGGCATCGGAGCGGTGATGCCAGGCATCGGCCATCAATGCCGACGAATTGATCCTTTTTGCCGCGCCCTTGGTGTACCAATACATCCATTCTTTAGCGACAATGGATACAACTGCCGCCACCAGAGCCAAAATCCCCGGCTGGGCAATGGGGGTCGTGTTGATATTGATAATTTTATTGATTCCGTTCCATCCGATAAGAACCCCGGTCACCATTAGGATCGCCGCCAACAACATGGCTGCCACGCATTCCATCCGGTCGTGACCGTAGGGATGCTTTGCATCCTTGGCTTTGTTGGAAATATTGACTCCAATAATAACCACAAAAGTGGAGAGGACGTCTGATGCCGAGTGAACAGCATCGGAAATCATGGCGCCCGAATTGGCCAAAATCCCGGCTATAAATTTAAAGGCCGACAATAACACGTTCACGATAATGGATACCGTGGAAACGTGCATGGCCACCTTATGGTTGGCTTTGATCATCGCCGCGTTATGACCCAGTTGGCCTTCATCCGCAGTCTGCTGATCTTTCTTTTTCCTTTTTAATTTTTCCTGTTGCATACCATCACTTCCATTTTAATAAATTCTATCCAGTATAACACCCTGGTCTCCATCTGTCAAGGCTTTTCCCTCACCCTTAAACCGTGTTCTTTGAAAAGTCCCTGAGCTTTTGAATTTCCAGGGCATAATCCCCAAATGCTTTCTGGGGCGTCTCCAGAAAAAAGGGTTTTCCAGCCAGTGCCGGATGGGTCACGATGGCTTGAAAGGCTTCCATCCCAATACTGCCCTGTCCCAGTTTTTCATGGCGGTCCTTGTGGCTTTCAAAGGGTGTCATGCTGTCATTCAGATGCAGGGCTTTGAGTTTATCCAGTCCCACCTGGCGGTCAAAGTCTTCAAGGACCCCATCAAGATCGCCTGCGATATCGTATCCCGCCGAAAAAAGATGACAGGTGTCCAGACAAACGCCCACGTGTTCAGGAAACCGGGCGCCTCCAATAATGGCGGCCAGTTCTCCAAAATTTCGCCCCACTTCGCTGCCTTTGCCGGCCATGGCCTCCAGCAGAACGGTCGTCTGTTGCTCTTCCCACATCTGGGAATTTAAAATATCCAAAATCAGATGGATGCCCGTCTCTGATCCCTGGCCCACATGACTGCCCGGATGAAAGTTGTACAAGCTGCAAGGCAGTTGTTCCAGCCGCTTCAGATCCTCCCGAAACGCCTGTCTTGCAAAATCCCTTGTCTTTTCGGTGGCCGAGGCCATGTTAAGGGTATAGGGAGCATGGGCCAGAAGCGGTCCGAAAGCGTGGGCTGTCATGATTTGCCGCAGCCCTTCCACATCTTTTGGATCCAGTGCCTTGACCGACCCGCCCCGGGGATTTCTTGTAAAAAACTGAAAAGTGTTGGCTCCCACCGATACGGCATCTTTTCCCGCCTGGGTATATCCCCGGGCGATGGAAACATGGGGCCCAATCGTTAATGTCATTGTTTTCCTCCCTGTTTCATGCTTATACGAAAAAAACAGCATCCTCTGTGACACGGACGCTGTCATTTTAGAATGATTCTATATTATCACAACTCACGGATCCGGTCAAATCAAGGTAAACCCCACTGTTGCTCTGCGAATCCGGCTTTATTCGCCGATCTGACTGGAGGCCACGGCCACCAGGGATTTATAATCCGTGGCATCTTCCGGCATCAAGGCAATGCCGGCCAACAGATTGATGGGGACTTCCAAACGAATCGTTCCCATCAGACCCCCCACCGCGTCCTGAACCCGGGCTATCATGTCTAAAACAGCCTGACGACTGCCCGCGTTGCGAATCAGTGCCACAAAAATGCTTCCGGAAAACCGGCCAATGACATCATTGCCCCGGAGATTTTCAGCGATCAAGCTGCCCACGTTCCGCAGGACCAGATTGCCGGTTTCTGTCCCCATGACCTCGTCGATTTCTGATAAGCCCTGAAGCTTGAATAACACAATGGCCCGGCTTCCCACCATTATTTGATCCTTGAGGACCAATTCGATGGTCATGTCGGCCGCTGCCCGGTCCAGGGTTCCGGTCACTTTGTCCATTTGAATCCGGACTTCCTGATGCAATTCGTCTGTGGTAATGACCACCCGGCCCACGGTATGAAAATCTTTATTTTCCCCAACGTACACTGCCCGGTAATGGGCCCGGCACCAGTGATACTGGCCGTCTGCAAACCGGCAAAGGAAATCGACATAGTCGACATTGCGTTTACCTAGCAGTGCATTGCGGTATTCCCGGCAGGTGCTGGAATGAACCATTTTACTCTTTGTTAAATTTTGAAGGTACTGCTCAATAATTTTTTCTTCCGGCGCTTGCCCTTCCCGTCTGACAATGTAAAACAACCGGTCCTGAATGACATCATAGTCAAAACTCACCGAATTGATATTCTCTGCAATGGTCCGGTACCGTTGTTCCTGAAGTGCGATCAGTTTTTCATGTCCGGGAACCGATGCAAATTCACTAAACGCCAAAACAACTGCCCCGGTTTGCCCCGGACTCTCAAGCCGCCAGCTAAAAGCAACCACCCAACAAATGACATCGTCCTTGCGTTTAAGGCGGCATACCTGTTGTCCCGGGATGCCCTCTTTACTTTTTTCGGTCATGATTTCAATGTTTTTTCTGTCATTGGGGTGAACCCAACCGAACACATCGTCCTTTAGTGCCGCTTCCATGGCATTGGCATAGTCAAACATGCGTTGATATTTTAGATTGCGATAGACTGGTTCCCAGTCCCGGCCATCTTTTTCAAAAATAACGACTGCGCAAGGCATCGTTTTAAATGCTTCTGAATAGCCGGATGATTGTGTGGCCGGCGCCATCGCTTCTTTCGGATTTTTCATTGGCATACATTCCCCACCCTCTGTATAAATTTTCCAATGATGTTATAATATCATATGAAATCTTTTAACACAAGTGCAATTCAGGTTTTCAGCGAGGTTGTAAATGAAAGAAAATTGCAATTGACACTTCATTTAAAACGCGATATAAAGAAAAAAAGCGTATGCTAAAAAGAAAAGGAGAAAAGCATGAAGATTGCTGTCATTACCGGAGCCTCCAGCGGCCTTGGCCGGGAATTCGTCCAGATCATTGGAAAAAATACTCAAAAAGTTGATGCAATATGGGCGATTGCCCGGAGAACTGAACGCCTTAAAGCTCTGCAACAAATGTCCATTGTTCCCATCCGGCCTCTTTCCCTCGATCTGACAGATCCTGCAAGTTACAACCACCTGGCCGCGCTAATACGTTCTGAGCAACCCACCATCGCTATGGTGATCTGCGCCGCCGGTTTTGGCCGTCTGGGCCGGGCCGCCACCCTTTCTGCCGCCGACAATAACGCGATGATCGATCTCAACTGTAAGGCGGCTGTGGCCGTGACTTCCCTTTGTCTCCCCTATACCCAAAAGGGCAGTCAAATTATAGAAATCTGTTCTACCGCCGCCTTTCAGCCCATGCCAGATCTCGCGGTTTACGCCGCGTCCAAGGCCTTTCTTCAAAGTTACACCAAAACCTTACACCATGAACTCCTGACCCGGGGGATTCACGTTACTGCGGTTTGTCCGTATTGGATCAAAGACACCGAGTTCATCCATAAGGCTCAAAAGCACAATGCCAAGAGCTATCATCATTTTTTGTTTGCCAACCGGGCCCATACCGTGGCGGCGCTGGCTCTCAATGACAGTCATCTCAATCTCTGGGTCTCCACCCCGGGGCCCGTTTGCCTGCTTCACCGCATCGCCGCCAAATTTATTCCGCATTTTATCATGGTTCCGTTGATGGCATTACTCAAGCATGTGATTTAAAAGCCATTTGTCTCCATGTTCAAATTCTCATTCATTTTTTAACTTTCCGCTTTGGACAAAGGGCATGACAAAATGCGACAAAACATATTCCCATAACACCCGGGACCCTTCTTCGGTCTGGGTGTTACGCCCCATCCACTGGGACAAACGCACGCCCCGTTCTTCCCAGCCTTTGCCGCCGGTCGCTGCGTTAAGCATGGTGGGCTGGATCCGGTCCAGGGCCCTGGCGAATAAGGCTTCCGGTGTTTGTCCGGTATCAAATTCTTCAAAAAGGTCCCGCAGCCAGACTCCCTGATCTTCCGGAAGCAATGCGTAAAGACGGTCGGCGGCCTTTTCCTCCCGGGCTCTCTGGGTTTTTTTGCCCACTTCGTCATAAGCATAGGTATCCCCGGCATCAATTTCCACCAAATCGTGGGTGAGGAGCATCAGCATGGTCTTTTGAAGATCGATGTCCGTGTTGGCATACCCGCCAAGAAGCGCGGCCATTACCGCCATGTGCCAGGCATGCTCCGCGTCATTTTCTTTCCGAACGCCATCGCTCAAATAGGTCTGGCGGGTAATGAATTTTTCCTTATCAATTTCCCGGATAAAAGCAAATTGCTGATCCAGCCGGTTTTGAAGGGTTTCTTTTCTCCTTTTTTGCCGCCATTGTCCTGCCATTTTTTTGGCTGCGTCAAAACTAACCGGCTTACCCTGTTTTACCTCCCGTGTTTCGCCCGGCTGCCAGCCTGATTGAACCTCATCCTTTTTTAAAACCCTGACCGACCGGTTTTTCCAATCGGTATAATAACTGATCAGTTCCGTCTCTTCATTATTTATATAATACGCGACAAAGATCCGTTTGAAATCTTCCGTCAGTTGATGGTACATCGGCAGTTCAGTGATGTTCCTGCGGTTTTGGCTCCGGTCTTCTGCCTTGCGCTCCGGTTCGGCCAGTGCTTTGATCACGCCGTGGTAGTACCATTTAAATTGATCCTTTCCCCGGTTGAACCGGTCCCACACTTTTTCTCCGTGTTCTTCATAATTATAACGGGTGCTGCGCAAATTGGCTGCTTTATCCGCACAGGCCAGCATCATGATTCGCCGGTCCCGGGTTTTTGTCAGCCGGTCGATGGTCCGGGTTTTGCGTTCTTCCCAGGTTTTGGATTTATCTTCCGAGGCGTTTTGCACCAGGGTGAGAACCTCCTCCCCAAAACGTTCACGAATGGCCTCCGGCGTCACACTGGTATCTTCCAATGTATCGTGGAGCAGTCCGGCGATAAATAACGTGTCATCCGCCCCGGCTTCATCCAGAAGCAGAGCGACTTCAAAAGGGTGACTGATGTAGGGGATATCCGATCCTTTTCTGATCTGGCCGAGATGGGCCCGGGCTGCAAATTCAATGGCTTCGTGACGTTTCATATGCAAGGTCTCCTTTTCATTTTTCTTTTAGATTATTATACCATTTTTATTGGAAACTGTCCTTTGATTCTCCCGCGTCACCATTCGATAAGCGATGCCCTTAACCGTAAGAAACGCCGTCGCCGATCTGCCTCTGGATTTTTTGAGATTGATCATGGACGCCGCTTCGCTTTTATACTATAATCAAAACCAGTATGAAAAGAAGAGGTGTATTAATTGAAAAACAATTCTGTTTCCAAACCCCGTGCGATCCGGGATGCCCGGAGTCTGGGCAAACCCAAAATGATGATTTTGGGACTTCAGCACATGTTCGCCATGTTCGGCGCAACCATTTTGGTTCCCATCCTGGTCAACTCCTATTTTGGCGGAGAACTCACCCGGGGATTGACGGTACAGGTAACCCTTTTTTGCGCCGGCATGGGCACCCTGTTTTTCCATGTCTGTTCCAAATTTAAGGTTCCGGCTTTTCTCGGCTCATCTTTTGCCTTTCTCGGAGGATTTGCCACTGTCGCCAATCTGAAATCCGGCATTTTTGCCAACATGAGTTACGCAGAAAAACTGCCCTACGCCTGTGGCGGGATCGTTGTGGCCGGCGCTTTATATCTGGTTTTAGCCCTGGTGATCCGTTTTGTCGGCATTAAAAAGGTTATGCGGTTTTTACCCCCGGTCGTCACCGGCCCCATCATCATTCTCATCGGGCTTTCGCTGGCGGGTTCCGCAGTCACCAACGCTTCTACCAACTGGCCCATCGCCCTGGTTGCCCTGGCCGTTATTATTATTTTTAATATCTGGGGAAAAGGCATGTTTAAAATTATTCCCATTCTTCTGGGAATTTTTATTTCTTACGGCGTCGCCTTTATCCTGTTTAAAATGGGCTTTACCAATCCCGATGGCTCAGCTATCCTAAATTTTACTCAAGTTTCCTCCAGCGCCTGGGTCGGCATTCCCCCTTTCGAATGGTGTAAATTTGATACGACGGCCATTCTGGTCATGGCTCCCATCGCTATCGCCACCATGATGGAACACATCGGGGACATTTCCGCCATCTCCGCCACTGTCGGGCAAAACTTTCTCGAAGATCCCGGTCTGCACCGCACCTTAATCGGGGATGGACTGGCCACTTCTCTTTCCGCTCTAATCGGCGGTCCTGCCAATACCACCTATGGGGAAAACACCGGTGTTCTGGAACTCTCCCACGTGTACGATCCCCGGATTATCCGTCTCGCGGCCGTTTATGCCATTATCTTGTCCTTTGTTCCCAAGTTTGCCATGATCATCTCCTCCCTGCCGGCTTCCATTATCGGCGGCGTCTCCTTTATCCTTTACGGCATGATCTCTGCCATCGGGATGCGCAACGTGGTGGAAAATCAGGTGGATTTTACCAACTCCCGCAACTTAATCATCGCCGCAGTCATTCTGGTCTCCGGTTTGGGTTTTGCCGACGGCATCACTTTTTCCATTGGCGGCGCCACCATCACGCTGACGGCCCTGGCCATCGCATCAATTGCCGGAATCTTTCTTAACGCAGTGCTTCCCGGAAATGATTATGAATTTGGGGCTCACCCCAAAGGTGACGCTTCCCGGGGCGTTTATATGGATTCCCATATCAAAGAATCCGACGAAACCTCTGACAAGTAACAGCTACCTAAAACTTATAAAACGCTTAAGCGGACACCTTTTGATTGACAGGTGTCCGTTTTTGCTATACAATAATATTATCATTAGTTCACTAACGAACAAAGGCGATGATAATAATGTACAATGAATTTGAAAATCTTCTGACAGGTCAACTCTTTAAAAAAATTGCGGATGCCCAATACCGGGATATCATGGCGCGTTACCATCTGCGTAAGGTAGAACTCGATATTTTAAACTTCATCGCCAAAGCTGGATCCCGGGATACCGCAAAAGACATTATGGACTGGCGCTATCTGTCCAAGGCCCACGTTTCCAAATCGGTCAACAATTTAAAGAAATACGGGTACATTTCACTTACTGAGGACGAATCGGATCACCGGTGTTTTCACATTCAAATCACACCGGAGGCCAAACCTGTTCTCGAAGCTTACTATCTTGCCCACAAACATCTTCAGGAAATTCTATTTTCCGGGATTACCGAATCCGAAAAATCAATTATCGGAGGGGTTATCCGTAAAATTCTTTCCAATATGAATGACGCTTGTCATTATCCAAAAGACGCCGGACACGATCCGGAAAAATCAGCCTCTGTCAAAGGAAATTAATTTTTAGACATATCGTTCACTAATGAACCTTATTATATTTTACTTAAAGCCCGGTCCTTTTACGGCCGGCATTGGTGTTTTACCGTCACGATCCCCGGTATCATACCCGAATCAGGAATTCCCTCAACCGGGGACTCCGGATATTTAGGAGGAAACAATCATGATCGAATCATATCCACTTGACAAATTTACCAAAGAATATGGAAACATCTGTACAACAAAGGACCGTATCGACCCCACGCTGTTCAAGGAATACGGTGTCAACCGCGGTCTGCGTGATCAGAACGGCAAAGGCGTTTTGGCCGGGCTGACCAATGTCTCCCGGATTGATGCTTTTAAAATGGTAGATGGCAAGAAGGTGCCCTGTGACGGTCAACTCTGGTATCGCGGATACAATGTGATCGATTTGGTCAAGGGTTTTCAGGACAAGCGCTACGGCTACGAAGAAGTGGCTTATCTCCTTCTTTTTGGTGAACTGCCCAATCTGGAACAGATCCGGCGCTTTAACAGCATGCTGGTCGCGGCCCGGACCCTTCCCACCAATTTTACCCGGGATGTCATTATGAAAGCCCCCAGCAAAGATTTGATGAATTCCATCACCCGCAGTGTTCTGACCCTGGCTTCCTACGACGACCAGATCTCCAATCCGGAACTCAGCAACGTGCTGCGCCAGTGCATGGCTTTGATCAGTGAGTTCCCGATGCTGGCCGTTTATGGTTATCAGGCCTACAATCATTATATTAACGACGACAGTTTGTACATTCACCGGCCCGATCCCCATCTGTCCACGGCGGAAAATATTCTGCTCATGCTGCGTCCGGATAAAAAATACACAGATCTGGAAGCCCGGGTTCTGGACATCGCCCTGGTTCTCCACATGGAACACGGCGGCGGGAATAACTCGACCTTTACCACCCGGGTTGTGACTTCTTCCGGTTCCGATACCTATTCGGTTGTGGCGGCCGCACTTTCATCCCTCAAAGGGCCTAAACACGGTGGTGCCAATATTAAAGTCGTCGAAATGATGCAGGATCTCAAGGCCAACGTTTCCGACCCCACCGATGAAGAAGCTGTTGCCGATTATCTTGAAAAATGCCTGGCCGGCGAAGCCTTTGACCACAAGGGCCTGATTTACGGCATGGGGCATGCGGTTTATTCCCTGTCGGATCCCCGGGCCCGGGTTTTTAAGCGTTTTGTTAAAAAACTGGCCTCGGAAAAAGACCGGGGCGACGATTTTGCCCTCTATGCCATGGTGGAACAACTGGCTCCACAGATTATTTCCGGGGAACGGCATATCTTTAAAGGGGTAAGTGCCAACGTCGACTTTTACAGCGGTTTTGTGTACAGCATGCTGGATATTCCGCTGGAATTATACACGCCTATTTTTGCCATCGCCCGTATCGTCGGCTGGAGCGCCCACCGGATTGAAGAATTGGTGAACGCCGATAAAATCATCCGCCCGGCTTATCAAAGTGTGATGGAACCCCGGCCTTACCGCCATTTAAAAGATCGTTAAAAAAACACCGGTTAAAAGCGCTGGGCTTTTAACCGGTGTTTTTTTCTCTCTTTGATTATTCCTGATCATTTTTCAGCAAATACAGCCGGGGCCGTTTTCCGGTGGGGGCCGCCCCCGTTTTGCAAGAGGCATCCCCGTTAATCACCGATAATGGCGGGCGTTTTTGATCCACCAGCTCATCCGGGGTAAACCCGTTATTAAGCCACATCCGGGTGGTATTGTTAACCCGGGCTACATAGCTGGCCAATTCATCCGGATCGATATCCGGGTTATACTGTTCCAGTTCGCCGCAAAGCGCCTCCATAATATCAGGAAAACTTCCCCCGCTGCGGCACAAATCTGCAACGTCTGACGCCAGACAGGTGCTGACTGCATCCGTACAGCCCACCGCTGCCATATAATCTTCCAGCTGACTGATTTCCTCTGTATTTTCGTGATACGCACTGCTTTCGTATTTCAAAAAATTGCGTTTATCCGGCATATACCGCAAATGACGCTCCGCCTCCGCATAGTAAAATTCCTGTTCTTCTTCACAGCCTTCTTCCTGCTCTTCAAAGAAAAAAGGATTCAAAATGTATTTTTCGTTGATCTCGTACTGCCAGCGCCGGGGTGCCAAACCGTCCAGGATCGGCTTGATCAGATCAAACGTCACTTCGCCCGGAAAATAATGGTTGACCAGCATTTGAATTTCTTTTAAGGTGACCACCCCATACAGATGAACGGCTATCCGGGCAATACGATCCACTATCAGCACCTGTTTTCTAAAAACGCCGAAGGTCTCCGTCAAGGTTGCTTCTGCCAGATTGCGAATTTCAAAAGGGACCACAAAGGTAAACCGGTTATCCCCGGCCGCAAACATTCCGATGTATCCCAACAGACACAACTCCATATAAAGATCCGGTGTACAATATTCCGGCTCGAAAACAGCGGTCTGCATCGCCCCGATAAAAAATGTTAAAACTTCAGGATCTGTAAACATTAAAAATTCTTTCATCCGTTTCGGATCCAAAATCTGGGGCTCCAGTTTTTCAATTAATTCCGCTTTTTTATAATGGGACGCACCCTTAATGTCTCTAAACAACGCCATATCGCGGAGATTCTTGACCCTGGTTTTATGAAGAATGCCGGACAGATTGTCCACTGGCTTTCCCTTGATTGCATTTTCGCTGTTGATCTTATTAAAAAACGTATTGCTTTCAGCGATCAATGCCGCCATATCATCGCCGGGTTTATCCATGATTTCTCCTCCATTTGCTTTGTCTTGACCCGATTATATCATATGCATCGTCAAAGTCCCACCGGTTTTAACAGGAATTGGCCGGCCTGTCTTTCTCAACTCAAAAAAACTTATCGTAATACGTTAAATAATTAACTTTACAAATAAGTATTTACATTCATTTTCATTTATGATAAATTTTACACAGTGTGAAATTTTAATAGAGTTCTTTCCAGTTGCGCCCCGCTTTCAACCGCGTCATCATAATCTGGATTGGCTCACAGGAGGTAAATAATCATGGCAAGAAAAGTTTCTAAAAAATCAGTCCTCACCAATCATACAGCTTCGTCTGTTAAGACGGTGACTGCGGCGTCTGCGAAAACAACGGAAAGTCAAGCGGCCAAATCCCCAAAAGCATCGGCTCAAAAGGCTGAAAAGAAAGCGGAACCCAAAGCTGCTGTTAAAAAGACTGCTGCCAAACCCGCTGCCAAAAAACCCGTTGCAAAGAAGACCGCTTCAAAACGCAGCAATTACAAAAGTGAAGTGTTCATTCAATTCTCCGGCATCGAAATCACTTCCACCGATCTGACCGAACGGGTTAAAGAAATTTGGACCAAGGAAATGGGAAAACTGGTCAGGGATCTTAAAGAAATTAAAGTTTATGTCAATGCGGACGAATCCATGGCTTATTACGTCATTAATAATGACGTGAACGGCAAATTTGCACTCTAAGCGATGTAAATCATTTTGACAAACGCCATCACAACCTCGTTCTGTGACGGCGTCTTTTTTTACCATTGCCGTCTTCTGCGTTTTGTGGTTAGTCCACTGTACTGTTCAAAAGTATTTTAAGTTTAAAGGTCGCTTTTGGTTGAATATTTTTCAAATAATGATAAAATATTCTATATTGTATGTTATATACAAACAAGTGTTTTCCATAACCCAAAAGAATCGGACGCGTTTCTTTCGCTGTTACGGTCACTTGTTTGAAAATATATGATTCTAATTTTCTGTGGAGGAATAATGAGATACCAACATGTAAAAAATGAGGACCCGGCCCTTTATGAAATGATGGTGAAAGAACTGCACCGTCAGCAAAGTCATCTGGAACTGATCGCTTCAGAAAACTTTGTATCCGAAGCGGTTTTGGACTGCATGGGCAGCCATCTGACCAACAAATATGCTGAGGGGCTTCCAGGCGCCCGTTATTACGGCGGCTGCGAATTTGTCGACCAGATTGAATCCTTATGCATCGAAAGAGCCTGTACCCTTTTCGGCGCAGAACACGCCAATGTTCAGCCCCATTCCGGTGCCCAGGCCAACACTGCGGTGTATTTTGCCCTGCTGAAACCCGGGGATACCGTCATGGGGATGTCCCTGGACCAGGGCGGCCACCTGACTCACGGATCAAAGGTCAACCTGTCGGGGAAATATTATCATTTTATCCCCTACGGTGTCGATCCCAAAACCGAACGGCTGGATTACGACGCCATGGAAAAACTGGTTGTCGAAAACAAACCCAAGCTCTTGGTGGCTGGTGCTTCGGCTTACCCCCGGATCATCGACTTTGAACGCATTGCCAAAATATGCCACGAAAACGGCACCCTGCTGATGGTGGACATGGCGCACATCGCCGGTCTGGTCGCTGCAGGCGTTCACCCTTCCCCGGTGCCTTACGCCGACATCGTCACCACAACCACTCATAAAACCCTGCGTGGTCCCCGGGGCGGTTTAATCTTATGCAAGGAAGAATTTGGAAAAGCCATCGATAAAGCAATTTTCCCAGGCACCCAGGGCGGTCCGCTGATGCATACCATCGCAGCCAAAGCTGTCGCTTTAAAAGAAGCCATGGGCGATGATTTTAAAGCCTATCAGCACCAGATTGTCAAAAATGCCACCGTTTTATCCGATGCTTTGTCCGATAAAGGATTCCGGATCGTTTCCGGAGGCACCGACAACCATCTGATGCTCGTCGACGTGAGCGCTGTCGGAATGACTGGCCGGGATGCCGATGACACCCTGGGTTCGGTCAACATCACCGCCAATAAAAACACCATTCCCTTTGATCCTCAGAAACCGGCGATCGCCAGCGGTGTCCGTGTCGGAACGCCGGCCGTGACCACCCGCGGACTGATCGAAGCGGATATGCAAGTTATTGCCGACGCTTTTGAAGCGGCACTGATTAACCACGATTTGGATCTGGCCCGGTCAAAAGTAAAATCCCTGACCGATAAATATCCCCTCTATCCGGATATGATCTAACCGAAACATAAATAAACAGTCTGCTGCCATGCCAGGGACACAAAGATGTCTCTGGGGCCGCAGACTGTTTTATTGTTATGAGACACCCGTTCACTGTAAAGGAGTCACCATGATCATCCATACCCAACGTCTGATTTTACGTCCGGTCAATGCCGGGGATCTCGACGATCTTTTTGAATATTCCAGTCAAGCCGATGTGGGACGCAATGCCGGCTGGAAGCCCCACACCACCCGGCAGGAGACCCAGGATTTAATCGACGGGGTACTGCTCGGTAACGATGCGGTACTGGCCATTGTCTACGCCGGTGCCAACAAAGTCATCGGGACCATCGGCCTGGTTCCGGATCCCAAGCGGCAAAACCAAAACGCCCGGATGATGGGTTACGCCATGAATCAGGATTACTGGGGCCACGGCCTCATGACCGAAGCCGTTTCTGCCCTGCTGCGTGCCTGTTTTTCTAGCCAGGGCATCACCCTGGTTTCCGCTTATTGTTATCCGGAAAACAACCGCTCCAAGGCCGTCCTGCGCAAAAGCGGTTTTCACTGGGAAGGCCGCCTCTCCCAATGCGAACTCTGTTACGACGGTCAGATCCGGGACAACGACTGTTTTGCCGTCACCGGGGAGGGTTACACCCGGCGCAAATCCTCTGATTCAAACCGTCAATCCAGTTGACGCATCGCTTTCTTAAATTGAAAGACAAAGAGAATCGCGGTAAAGGTCACGGCCAAAATATCAGCTGCCGGCTCCGCCAGATAAACGGCCAGTGTCTGATTGGCCATCAACGCCGGCAAAAAGTAAATCAGGGGGATGAGCAGCACAAACTTTCTCATGACCGCCACCAATACCGAGGCTTTGGCATTGCCCAGGGCGATAAAGGTCATCTGACAGGCGATTTGAATCCCGAAGATTCCCATTCCTGCTGCGTAGATACGCAGCGCCCAGGCTGTGAAGGATTGAAGCGCCGTATCCGTTGTAAAAATTGCTGCAAAACTACCGGGAAACAGCATAACCAGCACCCACAACACAAGGGAATAAGCAAGACTTGTTTTAAGCAGCACCACGAAGGCCGCAATAACCCGGTCTTTATTTTTTGCCCCAAAATTGTAACTGACCACCGGCTGGGCTCCCTGACCCAGACCCTGAAGCGGCAACATGGCAAACTGCATAACACTGGTTAAAATCGTCATCGCCCCCACGGCGATGTCCCCGCCGTAACGTAGCAGTGACGCATTAAAACAAACGGAGATCACACTTTCACTGGACTGCATAATAAACGGGGCTACTCCCAGTGCCACACAGGGCAGCAGCACCTCTCTGGAAAGACCCATCGCCTTTTTTTTGATGCGCAGCGTCGACTGGGGGCTTCTTAAAAAGCGCAGCACCCAAACACAAGATACGGCCTGGGAAATAATGGTTGCCAGCGCGGCCCCCCGAACCCCCATTCCAAATCCAAAAATGAAAATGGGATCCAGAACAATGTTGCACACCGCTCCAATGGCCACCGTGATCATTCCTGTTTTGGCAAACCCCTGCGCCGTAATAAACGCGTTCATCCCCAGCGTCAATTGCACAAAGATGGTGCCGATGGCGTAAACATTAAGATAGGCAATGGCATAATCGATCGTATTGGCACTGGCGCCAAAATTAAGCAGCAGACCCTGGCCAAAAATGAGCAGCACTGCCGTGAGCGCTACGGCGATCAGAATCAGCAAAACCAGACAGTGGCCCATAATCTTTTCCGCCTGATCATGCTGTCCCTTTCCCATGGCGATGGAGGCCTGGGGTGCTCCCCCCATCGCGACCAAACAGGCAAAGGCCGAAACAACCAAAATAACCGGCAGGCAAACCCCCACCCCGGTCAGGGCCAAAGCGCCAACCCCTGGAATATGACCGATATAAATTCTGTCCACAATATTGTAAAGCATGTTGATCACCTGAGCGGCTACCGCCGGCAGCGCCAAACGAATCACCAGCGGCCGAACCGGTTCCGTCTCGAGAAATTGACTGCCCTGGACGGAATCAACTTCCGGTTTTTCTTGTTTTATTTTGAAGCCCATGGGACCCCCCTCTTGTTTTAATCCGGTTACTCCCTAACCCGAATTGTTTAATATTGACTGAATTCTCACCATTATACCATAAGAAAAACCGGCCACCAACTTTTCCTTACAGACACTTTGCGTTATAATAGCAATGAAGTATATAATAAAGAAGGAAACCACTACCATGAAAGAATTAAACGAAAGCTGTCAGAATATGATTCAAAGCCATTTTGATGCTCATCAACAGGCCGGCATCAAAATGACCCATTACCTTGACGGCACAACTTTTTGCCACGACGGCAGACACCTGAACACCTTGTATTTTCCCAAGGTATTCACGCCGGAAGACCTGGCGATCTTTAAAAACCTGGTCACCATCACCACGACCATTTTTGACAAAATTATTTTTCATTACCAGACCCATGCCGACTACCGCAAACTTTTCCCCTTTTCCCCGGAACTGGAAGAACTGATCTGTCTGCCCACGTTGTTTTCCTGTGCCCTGCCCATGGCCCGGTACGATATCTTCTACGATGAAGTCTCCCACGATTTTAAATTCTGCGAAATCAACACGGACGGCACCAGCGCCATGAATGAAGTCCGGGAACTGGAAAATGCGCTGAGCTACAATCTGGCCACCCGGAAACTCAAAAAGTACCACACCTTTAAGACCTTCAAACTTTTTGACACCTGGATTGACCGGATGATGCGCCTGTACCGGGAAATCCCCGGGCAGCCGGAATCCCCGACCGTAGCCATCGTCGATTTTATCGATGACACCCCTTCCAAGCAGGATTCCCTCGAAGAATTCAAAGAATTCAAACGCCACTTCGAAAAGAAAGGCATTCCCACTGTCATCGCCGATATCCGCAGTCTCAAATATATCAATGGCTCTTTGCAGACCGAAGACGGCACACCGATTCAGATTATCTACCGCCGGGCCGTCACCAGTGATATCATGACCCATTATGCCGAAGTCCCCGACTTCATCCAGGCCGTTAAAGACCAGGCTGTTATCCTGTTTGGCCCCATGAGCACTCAAATCATTCATAATAAATGGCTGTTCGCCGTAATTCACGACGACGCCACCAAAGCTTTTCTAACCCCCCATGAAAATGATTTTGTCGCAACGCATTTCCCGGCAACCTATAAATTAACCCGGGAAAAAATCAATACCCTTTCTGCCGTCGAAACCAAGGACGACTGGATTGTAAAACCGGTGGATTCCTACGCCTGCCATGGCGTCCACGCCGGCGTCGACCTGAGTGTGAACGAATGGGCCGCTGTTCTTGAAGATTGTGCCGACGACCACTACATTATCCAGGCCTACACCCAGCCCTACCGCAGCACCAATATTGATTTTTCGAGCCGGGATCCCCAGCTCAAAGCCTATATCAATATGACCGGTCTCTACGTATTTGGCGGCCGCCTGGCCGGTTTCTATTCCCGCCAGTCCGATGGGGGAATCGTGTGTTCCGGTGTCAACGAAAAGGCCGTTCCCACTCTGGAACTTTTGGAAGAATAAGTTCTTTTTCCGCTGTTTTTACGCAGCGGATTTTTTATTGGCAATAAAAAAAGCAAAGAAGCGGCTCCGCCCGCTTCTTTGCCGGAACAATCCTTTTTATTTTCCCATGCTTGTGAACTCTGGTCTTATCCCTCTATATAGAAAAAATCCATTCATCCATCAATACCAACACTTATCATTCAAAATTTATCTTTTCTTCCAAACCAGCACACCCGCTGTGGCCGTTGCCATTAAAATCAGAATCACAGCCAGGGGCAGGTGGGTTCCTCCTTCAACCCCGGTTTTAGTGTTGGTCGACCGCTGCTGTGTTGCTACTGTGTAGGTAAAAGTATTCGCCTTGCTTTGACGGCCATCTGCGCCAAAAACCCGGGCAACAATCACCGTACTGCTGTTGATCGCAATTGGCTTCTGATAAGCTGCGCTGTCCTCTGTCGGATCCGCCGGCGTAGTACCATCACTTGCCATTGTATAACGAATCGTCACATCGCCGGTGTTGGTGCAGGTCAGAGAGATGGTTGTTCCCGCCGAAACTTCGCCATCCGGAACATCAGCCGTAACCCTGTCCAGTGCCTCGGGATCCACACTGGCAAAAAGCATGGATTCCGCCGCATTCGTCGGTATAAACGCCGTATCGGGGGAACTGTTCGAAAAGCTGGCTGCTCCACCGCCCCACAACTGTGCAGGCAGAGCGGTGGCCGTTACTTCGGGATACTGAAAGCCGGTAATGTCCATGCCGTTAAAACCGTAGGCCCCCTCCTCATCTTGCAGCTTGAGGGCCAGATTAAAGTTGTTGACAAAAGCGGGCATATCCGTGGTGTCGGTGTCCGGGCCAATCACTCCCATGTTGGTGAGCACCGAGATCAAAGAATCCATCGTGCACGCATGCGTGTCTAAAACGGTCTTATAAATGCTATTGCCCCCACCGTCAACGCCCTGCGTCTGGGCTGAAAGATACGTGCCAAACAGGAACCAGCTGGCGTAAACCGTGCTATTCATCCATTCATAGTCACTTTTTTTGTCAAAATTCGCAACATAGGTTTTGTCAAAAATAAAGGGGATGGTACAACCCCGTTCACCGATTGCTGTTGTCAATTTATTCGTATAAGTATCCCGTGCGAGGTTTTCTATTCCACAGACCGGTGATGCGCATTGGGAAAACGTCTCATTGAGCCAGGAGTCTGAATTGCCACCCGTCACCGCAAAGTTGACCAAATGCTGACACTCGTGGGTCATGGTATTGTATAAATTATTGATGTCCCTGGGGACAATATTCAAATTGGGCATATCCATACCATTGCCGTAAGGATCATTTTGGGATCGGGTATTTAGATCCCTGTCCCAAAAATAACCCAGAAAGCTCGGATCCATTTCGTAAACCATCAAAGCGATCTTACCGTCCTTATCCACATCAATTTTTTCACCACTGCCATAATTCTCCACCATTTTAGGATACATCGCATCAAATATCCTGATTAAATTTTTAACGCTTTCTTCTGTATCCCCATCAAAGGTTTTACCATCCTGGACCCAGACTGTGCAACTTGTACCGATACCCTGACAAGTCATATTATAAAGTGTATGATCATCTTTTTCACTTGAGCCATAGATCCCCTTCTTGTCACCGACCTTGTAGCCAGCACCCTGAGTCTCCAGGTCATTAGCCGCCATCCGGTCCCGAAGATCTTCCATATCCACAAGACTTTGGTCGTGCTGAGAATATCCGCAGGTGGCGCCTTCATCCGTTTCAATGGCACTCTGATCCTGAAGATCAGCCGTTGCGTTCCCCAACGAACCGGTGTTGAGCTTCTCAAGGAGCCGTTCATTGGAATCGATGGTAAAATCCGGGATGATCTTTTATCGACCCTTTTGTTGTCATTCTCATGATTGAGCATTCGTTTTCAGTTATTATAACCGATATCAGAAACAAGTGCCACTGTTTTTTATCCTCTCCTTTCAACCGATACCGGCAAGACACTTTGAATACTCTGCTGTCCTGACTGACTTCATGATCCTGTCAATTGAAAAATGATCTGGTAAATCCATTAAAAAACAGTTGACAAAACCGGATTTCTGCTCTAATATCAATATATGAACAATCATTCATGTATTAATATTAAAAAGGAGACCCTCATGCACGAATCTCATTCCTCTTCGACCGCCCGGGAAATCGGCTGCGCCTGCGGCCATGACCACGGTCATTCCCACACACCATCCTGTGGCTGTGAACACGATCACGTTCACCCCAAAGCCGATCATAAAGACCGCATTACCCTGATCGCCGGCACGTTGCTCTATCTCGGTCTGATCATCATTCACCAGGTGACCGGCGGGGATTACCCCCTGCCCATGATTCTCGGTTTTGTCTGCGCTTATTTCATTCTCGGCGGCGAAGTCGTCTGGACGGCTATCAAAAATTTATTCTCCGGCCACGTTTTTGACGAAAACTTTTTAATGAGCGTCGCGACCCTTGGCGCTTTTGCCATCGCTCAGTACCCGGAAGCCGTGGGTGTGATGCTTTTCTTCCGAATTGGAGAAGCTTTTGAAGATTACGCGGTTGGCCGCAGCCGCAGCCAAATTATGGACGCCGTGGATCTCCGGCCTGAGGTGGTCAATCGGGTGACCGGGGACACCGTTCAGGAGATTGCCGCAAAAGAAGCCCGGGTGGGCGATATTTTAATGGTCCGCCCCGGGGACCGGATTCCCCTTGACGGCACAGTGGTGGACGGAGAAACCCGTCTCGACACCTCTGCGGTAACCGGCGAACCCGTTCCCGTCCGGGCCGTTCGGGGAGATGCGGTGATCTCCGGCTGTGTGAACACAACCGGGGTGATCCGAATCCGGGTCACCAACGTGTTGGCGGATTCCATGGTTTCCCGAATTTTAAATTCCGTGGAAAATGCCGCGGCCAGCAAACCTCACATCGACGCCTTTATCACCCGGTTTGCCCGGATCTACACCCCTGTTGTCGTGGGGATTGCGGTTTTAACCGCTGTCGGTATGCCCCTCGTCACCGGTCAGTCTTTTTATCCCTGGGTCTACACCGCCTTGAGCTTTCTGGTCATGAGCTGTCCCTGTGCCCTGGTTCTTTCTGTTCCCCTGGCTTTCTTCTGTGGCATTGGTTCCGGCTCCCGGCAGGGCATTTTATTTAAGGGCGGCGTTGTCATGGAGACTCTGGCCACCATTAAAGCCGTCGTTATGGACAAAACCGGCACCATTACAGAGGGCAATTTTAGCGTTCAGCGGTTGAACCCGGTGTCCGGCGGTCCTTCTGAGGAGACGCTTCTGGCCCTCTGCGCCGCTTGCGAGCAAGGCTCTACCCATCCCATCGGCACCAGCATTTCTGCCGCGGCCAAAGCCAAAAATCTGGACGTGTCCCGGCCCGAAAAGATAACCGAGCTTCCCGGCAAAGGCATTTCTGCAGTGCTCAAGGGGCAGTCTCTGCTCTGCGGCAACCTTAAACTCATGGAACACTTTTCGGTGGATTGTTCCTGTTATCAGAAATCAGACCAGGGATCTGAAGTTCTGCTCGCAGTTGACGGCCGGTACGCCGGATCCATTGTCATTGCCGATACCCTTAAGGCCGAAGCGCCCGGTGCCATCGCCCGGCTCCGGCACGAAAATCTTGTCACCGCCATGCTTACCGGGGATACCGTTGACAGTGCCCGGGCCATCGCCCGCAAAGCAGGGATTGAAGACGTTCATGCCCGGCTGCTTCCGGAAGAAAAGCTTGAAACCTTAAAAAACATCCGGCAAACCCACGGCCCTGTGCTGTTTGTCGGGGACGGGATTAACGATGCGCCGGTTCTGGCCGGAGCCGACGTGGGGGCTGCCATGGGCAGCGGTGCGGATGCCGCCCTCGAAGCGGCAGATGTGGTGTACATGCGTTCCGATATGAATGCCATTCCGGAATCCATCGCTCTTTCACGACACACCCAGCATATCGCCCTGCAAAATGTTATCTTCGCCCTGACCATTAAAATCGCCGTGATGATCCTCGGAATCACCGGCATTTATGCCAATTTGTGGCTGGCGGTCTTTGCCGATACCGGGGTCGCTTTCCTGTGCATCCTCAACGCCATGCGCCTCTTGCTGTATAAGCAACCTGCCCGTTTCCAATAAGGACCCCCTTCATGATGATAATTCTGTGCATTAAAAAACCCTCTTTCCGTTGGGAAAGAGGGTTTTTTATTTTAAATGCTTTATCGTGGGCCGGCCACAACCGCCCAGCCCAGACTATCAATCGTTTTATAGGCCGCCTTGGTCTGTTCCCCATCCATGCTGTAACTGAGTATACCCTGGGATTCCTGCCAGGTCTGCTGCTCCAGACCGACAGCCAGCGCCGAAGGGCCTTCTTTGTCTTTGGACAAATCCCGGAGAGCCGTTTCCCAGCCTGCCTTGGCCGTCAAGCGCAGCCCTTTCCCGTTATTATCAACGATCCAAAAACTCATATTGCTGTCCAGCTGATCTGCAACCTGATTTTTGAGCGCTGAAAGGTCACTTTTTATTTCGAGTACACCAACGATTGTATCATTGCCCTGGATGAGTGGCCGGCTCACTACCATCACCGGCAGCCCCTTTTCCACGCTGAGTTCACTGTAAACCTGGCCGGCGGTGTTCAATTGCTTAAGGGCGTTGGTATTCCCGGCATTTTTTCCGGTTTGTCCCCCATCGGTTGACATCAAAACCTGGCCGGATGTATTCATCAGCGTCACGGATAGACTGTCCGCCGTTTTGGACTTGACTGTCTTTAAGGCCGCCTGGGCTTTTGTTTCCCCGGTTTCATCCGCCGGATTTTCCAGGTAAGCAGCCCAAACACCCGTTTCTCCGGTATTTTGTACAATTTGGGTGTAGCGCTCTCCAACGGCTTTCGCCAGTGTATCGGCGCCCTGCTGGCGGTTCTTTTCATCGCTTTGTTCCTCGATCCAGAGACCCGCGCCCAAAGCCGCCACAACTGCAATCATAACGATCATGATAATAACAATCCGGCGGGCTTTCTTTTTGTTATCCATATTATATCCCTCACGTTCTGTGTACAGTGTACCACACCCCGACCAGGCTTTTCCTTAGGCGGCCAGTGTTTGTTTATTCGTAGCGCAGTGCTTCAATCGGGTTAAGTCTGGCCGCTCTATTGGCTGGATAAACCCCGAAAAATACCCCAATGGCCATGGAAAAACCAATGGCAATGAGCACAACCTCTGGATGAATCGTAAAACTTGTGTTAAGAAAGAGCGCAAACGTGATATAAACCGCTGCAAAGCCGATGGCCATCCCGATGATCCCCCCTGCCAGACACATAATCATGGATTCCACAATAAATTGAATTTGAATGGCACTGTTGGGAGCCCCCAGCGCCTTGCGGATACCGATTTCCCGCGTCCTTTCCGTCACCGAAATCAGCATGACATTCATAACGCCAATGCCTCCGACCAGCAGGGAAATTCCCCCAATGACGGTCAGCATCGTTGAGATCATCTGAAAACTATCCTGGTTTTTTTTCTGCACTTCTTTTTCCTCCTGGACACTCACTTTACACGTTTTTCCCTTGTACCAGGAAGAGAAAAAGCTGGACGTCTTATTCATAAAGGCCTTCAGATCCTCACTGTTTTTGACCATGACCGTGATCATCGGGTATCCGGTGGACACACTTCCTGAGATATCATTGGCCGTGGCCATGGGAATGTAAGCAAATTCGCGGCTGCTTTCCGTTAATTTTTTGCTAAACACACCGATCACATAAAGATCCCGGGTTCCATAATTGGTTTCTACTGCGAGCTTCTGACCAATGGGATAGGCATTCTCCCCGTACAGTTTTTTTGACAGATCACTGGATATAACAATGACATTTTTGGTCCCTTCGTCATCCCGGTCCATAATGCTGCGCCCCATCGTTATGTTAACAGCCTTCACATTGGAGTAATCCCCGTTGATTCCTGTCAGTTTAAATTTTTGTTCCTGGAGTCCGCTTTTGACTTTGCCGTAGGAATTGAGTTCCGAACTTTGCTCAATGCCCACAATGCTGGTGCCGTATTTACTCTTATACTGACTGATCATTTCATCGGTAATGTAATCGGCCGGGTCAATGACCGTATCGCTGATGCTGGCATCATCCCCGTCGTCCTTCGCCTCCGCGTCAATCAGTTTAATCTGAATGTTCTGCCCCAGCAGATCGGCTTCATTACTTTTTTTTGAGCATATCCGACACAAACGTTCCAAAGGTGTTGATGATAATCACCGAGGCTATCCCGACAACAATTCCCAGCGTCGTGAGCACCGTTCTTTTTTTATCAGCCTTCAGCCCTTCCAGTGCCAGCTTGATATATTCCCATAATTTATTCATACATCTCCTCCATCTGCGATAATGCTGTCAAACCTTTTTGTTCATCTGTCATACCGGTTGTGACATTGTGTTTTTATCTCAACTGCTGGCATCTTCCGCTCCTGCCTGGCTTGTCGTATTGCTTGTTGTATTCTGGTTCAGGGTAACCTTGGCTCCCGGTTTCACCTTGCTGATATCGGTAATCACCGGCAGGCCGTCACTTAAACCGGATCCGGTAATCTCCACGGCAAAATCCGATTCGATCCCCGTCGTTACCGGAACGGCCTTGACCGTGTACACCCCGTTGGTTTCATCCGCCGCGACATAAACGACATTGGCCCCGCTGTCATCGGTGGTAATGGCGCTGTAATCCACGCTGTATACTCCCTGTTTTTTTTCTACGATAATTTCCAGATTGGTCTTCATCCCGATGCGCAGATCAGAAGTGTCTGAATCGATACTCACGATCCCCTTAAACTCCGGATTACTGGACGAAGATGTGCCAGACGCTGTCGCTGTCCCCGTGCTGTCTGTACTTCCCGTTGCCGACGGCGCGATGGCCTGCAGGGTTCCCGAATATTCTTTATCTCCGGTGGCGTCGGTTTTTATAATCACTGCCATGCCGGAACGCACCGATCCCAAATCGGACTGTTTAATTTTGGCCGATATGCGCAAGCTGTTGGTATTTTCAATGGTAAACAGACTGCCCGAAGCCGCCATACCGCTTTTGGCATTGATCGCCGTAATCGTTCCGGAAGCCGTGGCGTATACGGATACCCACTTATCCTTTTCTTCCGTTGCCTGTTCATTATAAAGCTGGCACAGCCTGTCGCCCTTATTGACAACACTGCCGACGGATACATCGATGGACCATACCGGCAGCCCGGTGTTATCGGATACCACGGTCACTTCCGTACTTTCTGTGGTCCCGGTTGTCGATACCGTTCGCTGGATATCCCCCTTTTTTAATGTGGTCGCATTCACCGCAGTGGTGCTGTTCATTCCCTTGGCAATGTTCACGCCGATAGTGATGATCAAAAGCGCTGCCACAACAATCACGCCGGTTATAATTTTCTTTTTCTTTGACCATTTCTTTTTCTCTTTTTTATCCGGATTTTTTGCAGAATTCTGTGTTTTTTTAAACATGACATTCCCCTTCTGTTGTTTTGGTTGTTGATTTATATATTATAGCATAGGATGTAAATGTTTTAACCCGGTTTATCCTTCTTTTACGCCAATTCACAGAAATGCTATGCTTCTCCCTTCTTCATCCAAAAAGGGAGCTGGGTTTCCCGATTCCCAGTCTATCATCCAAAATGACTTCTATGCTATAATAAAATAATAAATGATCTTCAAGGAGGAGGAACCATGACCGATCGCCAAACCGACGGCATCCGGCGCACTGTCCTAAAAAAGCTGAATGCTCTCAAAAAAACGAAACTGACAGAAGGGATTCTGGACCCGGATATTCTGACCCTGCTCCACGATACCACCCTTCAACTGAACCGGGAAATTTTGCTGCTCATTAACGACCGGGGCATCGTGGAAGACGTATGCGTCGGGGATGCCACCAGCGCCCGTTTCCCCGCCCGCACCACTTCCGGCGGTCCGGGACTCTCCCGGCTCCGGGCCATCCATACCCATCCCAGCGGCTCCCCGGTGCTGTCGGAAGAAGACCTCTCCTCCGCCAGGCAGGAGCGGCTCCAGGCCATGATTGCCATTGGGGTTAAAGCCGGCACCTCCGACCGTTTTGGCATTGCCCTGCCCCTTTGCACCGCTGACGGCCTGAGTTACCGTTTATCGATCCTGCCGGATCTCAAAACCTTAAACGAAGTGCCCTTAAGCGCCTGTGTCCATCGGGTCAACCGGGACCTTCGCAAAACAATGGATCAGTTTTATCACACCGAAGGTGAACGTGAGCGCGCCCTGCTGCTTGGCGTCGCACCCACCAGCCGGACCGAAGCCATCGCCATCGACGACTCCATGAACGAACTGGCCCGGCTGGCCACCACCGCCGGGTGCACCGTCGTCGGACAAACTGTACAAAACCGGCTCCAGCCCGACGCCTTAACTTATCTGGGCAAAGGGAAAATTCTGGAAACGGTCCGGACCGTTCAAAATCTCAACGCCAATCTGATCATCACCAATGACGAACTGGTCAGCAGCCAGATTGCCACCATTGAAACCTTGACCGGTGTCAAGACCATCGACCGCACCACTGTCATCCTCGATATCTTCGCCCGGCACGCCACCACCCGGGAAGGCAAACTTCAGGTTGAACTGGCCCAGCAGCGTTACCGCCTGAGTCACCTTAAAGGCCTGGGCCTTGTCCTCTCCCGGACCGGCGGAGGCATCGGCACCCGGGGGCCCGGTGAAAAACAACTTGAAACTGACCGCCGCCACATTCGCCGCCAGGTGGATGAACTGCGCCGGCAGCTCAACCAAACGGTCAAGACCAATACCCTGAGCGCCAAGCGCCGCTCCAAAAACCATATCCGGACCGTCAGCCTCGTCGGCTACACAAACTCCGGCAAAAGCACCTTGTTCAACACCCTGACCGAAAGTGACGTGGCCATGAAAGATGGCCTCTTCGTCACCCTGGATGCCACTGTTCGTAAAATCCGTCCCCAATACGGCCGCTATCTTCTCTCAGATACGGTTGGATTTATTGAAAAACTTCCCCACGATTTGATCAACGCCTTTCAGACCACCTTGTCGGAAGTTCAAAGCGCCGACCTGCTCCTCCACGTGATTGACGCCGCCAATCCCAACGCTGCCCGACACATCGATGTCGTCCAGCAAGTGACCCGGGACATCGGGGCCCAGGGTGTCGACTGTCTGCTTGTGTACAATAAAGTCGACAAACTTCTCCCCTCTGCCGCTGACGGTCTTCGCCTCCGGGCCAAACGCACTGGCGCTTTTGTCATCAGTGCCAGAACCGGGGACGGCCTTCCGGAGCTTATGGCTGCCGTCAGTGATCACCTGAACGGTCAAACCCAAATCTATACCTATTTGATTCCTTATGCAGACAGCAAAGTTCTGGCCCGCCTCCACGACGATGCCGACATTATAAATACAGCCTATACCGATGCCGGAACGCGGGTGAGTGTTCGCAGCGGACGGGATTTTCCCGCCCACCTGTACCTTTCCTATCAGGAGGATCCCCATGAAGCCTGACTATTTAACCATTACCGGTTTTTCCGAATCTGAAGCGCGTATCAAAAAGTCCCGTTTCATCGGACAGGCCTATCCCATTACCAGTGAGGAACAGGCTGAAACCCTCCTTGCCACCATGCGCAAAACCCATTATAAAGCCAACCACATCTGCTGGGCATACATTCTGTCCACCACGCCCGCCCGGCAAAAAGCCAGTGATGACGGGGAACCTTCCGGCACCGCCGGCAAACCCATTTTGGAAGTCCTTGAGCGCCGGGAACTCAAAGATGTCCTCGTGCTGGTCATCCGTTATTTTGGCGGCATCAAACTGGGGGCTGGCGGTCTGATCCGGGCTTATTCCGGATCTGCATCTGCCGTTCTTGATACCGCCACCGTCGTCAGGGAAACCCTGGCCGATTGCGTGCGTCTGACCATCGATTATCCCCAATATGGCAATCTCAAAAACAAACTGACTGACCGAAACGTTTCCCCCTGCAACGAAAGCTTTGCCGAAAAAGTAACCCTGGACTTTGAGATACCAATTTCTGAAACCCAAGGCTTTCTTAACTTCATTCAGGAGGAAACCAATGACCGTTTCACCTCTGAAATCAAGGCCCAGAAACGCATTGCGATTCCTGTATACGCTACATTATAATTGTTTTAAATAAAGTACATAGGAAAGCTTGACTAACTCAAAAACGGGTTGTATAATATTACACATAGATGAAAACAAATGAAACAACTTGCTGATCTTGAAATTATTACATTTATTGTATATTTAATCATTTGTTTTTATCTTGTTCCTACAGACATTGCGAATCCGATTGGATCCGCCATTGAAAGAAAGGAGACGCACTATGAATTACAATCCATACGAAGTATTGCTCCAGGAAATCCAGGAATTAAAATCTGAACTTGCTTCACTGAAAAACGCCTGAACCGTTTTTAACGTGTAAATCCATCCGGATATCGGATAACTCTTATAATGAAAGTAAAACAGAAAGGAGAAAACTCAATGGGCTACAATGCAATGAATGAAATTTTAAAACAAATTCAGGAACTCAAAGCTGAAGTTGAATCCATGAAAGCATCCAGATAATTGAACTTATCTGATTCCATAAAAGAATTTAATTCGTATCAAAATATAAAAACAAAGGAGAAATAAACATGAACTTTAACCCTTATGATGAATTATTAAAACAGATCGCAGAACTCAAGGCTGAATTGGATGCTTTAAAAGCTGAAAAATAAGTGATTTTTTATAAACAGAACCCCTTGTCATCGTGACCGCTTCCGTTGAGGCTGTCGATGACAAGGGGTTCTTTGTATTTTCAAAGCCCTGCACCATGGAGAAATTTCCTTCTTCAATTTTTTATTGTATCTATCCTGACATTTTACACTCACCGATTCCTTATAAAAAGCGCCCATTGCTCCATTAAAAAGGCCAGGGCTGGACTGTCGTCCCTCCCTGGCCTCTTGTTGTTCAAACGCTTTTATTTTACAAATTCATTCACCGCCGCGGCTGTATCTGAGAGCCAGTTCCAGTCGGTCCGTTTATTCATGTAGGTAGTGGTACAATGTTTGCCTTCCGCAACTTTTCCATACTTGTTGGTTGCTTTCAGATTCTTGTTCATGTCTTCCAAACCGTTAAAAGTACGCACGCCTTTGTCATCTGTCGATTGGACAATGCCGATGGAGTAGCTCTGGGAAACCGGTGTGCTGCCATCGATCACGTATTTCGGCGACCACTTTGTTTCTTCGGTGACGGTGTAAAAACCGGCTTTCAAGTTGGAAATCAGTTTGCTGCTGGTTGTGGTTCCGGCGTTGGCGTCAAAGTTGATGGTTTCGTAGAAAGTGTCGGTTGGGGTATCCCCCACTTTTTCCCCTTTTGCGTCCATGTCGTAGCGTTCGACCTTAAACACAAAAGTTTGATTTGCATTGATTTTGCGGATGGTGGAGTACTGATTGTCAATGGTCTTGGTAATCATCAGTTGTCCCCGGACCACATGGACAGTATACACTCCGTATTCTTTTCCTTTAACGCTGGGTTCTGACGTCGTCGTGACCCCGTTGCGCACCATTTGGTCATCATTGGCGCCTGTAACAAAACTGTCCACGCCATTGGCTGTCGCGTCACCGGAAATATAACCTTTATTGTTTATGGTCGTATTCTTTGTACTTTCTTCTGTCGCCTGTCCTAAATTGTAGGTGGCTTTGAGATACCAGACGGTTTCTTCTTCCGTCGGGTTGGCCGGCATTTGATTCACGGTTGTCTGATCCCCGCTGCCCATCGCTTCTTTTGTAAACCACTGGGTGGCGAGTTTATCCGCCGCTGCGGTAATGCTTTGGTAAGATCCGCCAATCATATCTTTGATTCCGGCCGTGGTCAGCATCGCATTTTGGGAATCCTGATTGTCGACGGTGTCCCCGAGGAAAACCGTTTTGGTCACGTTGCTCATCGCAAACCGGGCCTTGACATTGACCTTTGGATTGTCAAAGTTTTTGGTGATCCCGCTGACCGTAATCCCGGATTTGGATTCGACATTGGTCGGCACGTTGTTGCCGCCGATATAGTCGGCTTTGGCTTTAACGTAAAGGGTTTTGTGCCAACCCTGGGTCACATCGTTATTCCCTGGAATGACCTGGCTTCCCCAGATGATATAGGCTTCCCCGGGTTCGTTGTATTTAAGGGTTCCGCCATCCACTGCGGTGCCGTCGGCCAGCTGGTTGCCGTCTTTATCCACCACATCAAACCGGGAATCGATGGTATCCACAATGGTGGCTCCGCTAATTTCTTTCAGAACCGGAACGGTCTGGGATGTGTACAAATCGATTTGGTAAATCCGGTTATCCCAGTCGGTGACGTGGGCCGTTTTTTGCTGAAGCAGATGGCTGTTGATTTCATAGTTGTCCACCTGGGTCACTTCCTGGGTATATTTTTCGTCCGAATACATCTTTGCTGTCGCCGTTGTGCCGTCTTCGTTCAATGTGACCTGAACGTAAAAGGTCTGGTTGGCACAGGCGTAACCGGTCGGAGCGGTTTCTTCCTTAACGACGTACTCGCCCACTTCCAGATTCGGGAAAGTCACTGTCCCGCTGTCGTCCGATGTCGCGGTGGCAATGATTGCATCCGGTGTATCTTTTTTGGCAATGGTAAAGGTCGCGTCCGCTAGAGGCGTTCCCGCATCGGTTGTTTCAACCTTGCCCACTTTATTAAAGGTTAAGTCTCCCTTTGGAACCTGGGTGACTTCCGTTACTTTTGCATTGGGCAGGGTAAAGTTCATGTTACAGTTGGATTCTCCGGCGCCCCGTTCCATGTAGAGAATGGTAATGGTGTGTTTCTGACTCTTTTGCGCATCGGTCAGCTGGGACGGATCGGTGATCCCCAAAAGATCGTACAAACCGTCTTCCCCCGAAAGGGTTTTAGTTCCGGATTCAACCGTCGAATGACTTTGATAGCCGGTGTAAGTGGCGTCACCGGTCCATAAATTGACACTGCCTTTAACAGCGCCGTGGATACCGCCCATATCCAAAACCGTTTTGCCGTCCAGGATAACCCACAAGTCATCATCCCCGGTGAAGGAATAGTTCAGGGGACCAACGTAATCGCCCAGGGTAAAATCGACATCGTAACGCATGCCAAAATAGAAATCTGTACCGCTGTTGTTGTTGTTTTCTGTTAATTTTCTGGTGTCGTTATTGAGTGGCAGGAAATTGCTGCCCGCGTTTTGAACCTGGGTGTTATGCGTCGTGTCTTTACAGTTAACGGTGCTCAGATGATAATCGTCACCAGTCTGCTTGAAGGTCAGCTGGTAATCATCCATGATGGTCTTACCGCTTTTGGTGTCTGTCGTAAAGAGTCCCGGATCAGAAAGGGTTGTGCCGCTTGTGTTTTTACCGTAGACCACGGCCCCGCTGCTGTCCGTACCGACGACGATGCCCTGCTTGATGGAATATAAATCCCGGTCATGGCCACCGTCATACCCGTTGATGCTCTGAGCCGTTCCATTTAACGGACTGTATACATTGGTCCCGGTCCATGAACTGTGGATGGCAATCCGGGCATTTTTTTTGGCGCTTGTTTCTTCCCGGTTATTCGTATAATTGCTGTAGTTGGCGGCCTGATTGATTCCTTTTTGAATGCTGTAATCATAAAAGGTGGTATCCCCGCTTTTTGTGGCTTCCGCCCTCGTGTAATACACCGAGATCGTCGTGTCTCCTGTTACCACCAGATCACTGGGGCTGAAATCCTCCGTCTTCTGTTCGCCATTCACGGTTGTCGTCTTTGTGGCTTTGACAAACGTGTAGTTATCCTGATTGTAATCCACTCCGCTGAGCTGGTAGGTTTTGCCGTCTTCCTGAGCTTTGATGGTTTTGGAGGATTTATAAATCATCTGTAAATTGCTGTCTGCGGTATTGGTGCTGTCACCATCGCTGTAATAATATCTCTGAATGGTCACGTTAACCGGATTGGGGCTGTAATTGATAATGACGTACCGGGAAAAATGATTGGTATTAAAATCAACCTGACCCTGATCCGAAGTGTTGGCATCCATGTTGTCCACCGAATTTTTGTCATCACTCACATGATAAACCGCTGCTTTTTCCCCCGCCTGTACCTGGGGCGTTGTGACGGCGACTTTAACGGTCGCTCCGGGTTCCACTTCTTTGCCGTCTACCGTAAATTTGATATCGTAGGCCTTGGTGCTTTTGACATCTTTGCTTTCTTCCTTGGCTTTTTCTTCAACCTTGCCCTTTTCCTGATTGTCAAGGCTTACCGGTGTCACGGACATCACTGCGTTGTCCGGCAGATCGCTGGCATTGGTCAATGTGACCAGCACATTTACATCACTGCTCTTGTAGTCAAAACGAACGACCTCAGCCCCGTTTTCCTGAACCGTCGTGCGGGGAGCCGTATCCTCGGCCCATACAGGATTCGTCAAACCAATCATAGCCACGAGAGCTATCATCAGTCCTCCGATGATCTGAATGATTCTTTTTTGATAGATTGCTGCGTTCATGTTTGACTCCTTTCACGGATTGCGCCCTGGCGTTTATTGGTTTTTTCTGCCGGATGCTTTTTTGTTTCCGATCTTTGTTTTTCAAAATCCGGGCAGAATGATATGCTTTGTCACCTTTACTGGATATGATAACAGGCGGCAGTCACATCCCAGTCACACCCTCTTATTCTGAGTCCTTTTTTAAATAAAAAAAGCCGGATTTCCTTCCCCGTTACAGGTTTTAGATCCGGCTGCTGTCAACGTTCTGCTTCTTTTTTAGCGTTTGTGGCCCGGGTGATCAGGGTGACACATTCCATGGCCGTTTCAAAGAACCCCAACAGCCGTCCCTGTCCATCTGTCAGCCGTCCCTGCCACTCAGCCCGGCGTCGGGTCAGCATCGTTAAACCAAACGTCCCTGCACTGCCGGATTTATCAACCAGGGATTCTGACGTATGATAATGTTTCGGGCTGCCGCAATAAGAACTGCCGGCGGCGCCGTTTCCGGTAAAGGACCGGATCACCTGACCGGACTGGGGCTTGCCGATCCGGTCAAAAGCCTTGTCCACCTTAACCACAAAATCCATCCGGTTGCAAAAGGGAATCGGTTGCTGCAATGCCACCCCGTACAGCGTTCCGGTAAAATGGTCATCGTCCGCCTGATCGACGCACACTCTGATACAATTATCTGCAAATGTCATATTGCCCTCCTGAATGATATGGATCTTTTCCTTATTTTTCGTCCATTTCGTCAAGACTGTAATGCAGTTTAACCTTGGGAATCTGCTTGTCCCCAGTTTCGTAAAAATTGTCTTCGATACGCTGAATAACCATTTTGGTGGTCTCGTACTGACACGTCGGCAGCAAAATAATAAACTGGGCACCACTGTATCTGGAAATGACATCCCCGGAACGCAAACACCCCAGTAAAACACGTTCCAGCCGGTCCATGCCATCATTAATCACTTCGAGATAGTTTGGGCTGGCTACCGTCATCTTTCCGGCCGGCCCCACCGTAATCAAAACGACAAATACGGAAAGCCCCAGGCGGGCAGCCCGGCGCATTTCGAGATTATACGTTTTTTTAAACACCCCAAAATCACACAGGAAAGCACCGCTCTCGTTATTCTCTGTCAGTTCTTCCTCGATGGCTTTTAAATCCATCTGCTGACTGTTGGTTTCTTTCAAAAGGGCTTCGTAAGTCCGCCGCAATTCATCCGAGGGGGCTACCCCCAAATTTTCATAAAGCAGGGCTTCCGTCTCTTTATAATGATCCATAGCCATTTTAAGCTTATTCTGGCCGATGAGGGCTTTGATCAAATCGGTATGGATGTCCTCATCCAGCGGCTCGTACTGCAGGGCGACTGTGCACCACCGGGCCATTTCTTTATAGCGCTGTTCTTTTCCCAGCAGATCAGCCAGTGTTTTGACCGCGCTCAAATAGGTCCCCTGGTAATAGGTACTGAGCGCCATGATCCAATATTCACTGGAAAATTTGGGAAGAAAGGTGCCCTGATAATAACTCAGTGCTTGTTTTAAATCTTCAATTTTCTGATTTGTATCCTGCTCCCGGGATGCCTGTTTACAGCCTTTGTCGAAATCCTCCGCGTCAATGTCAAGGGGGATTTCCTTATTCCAGCTGTAGGCGCCCTGACCGGTTAAAATAAAATCATGGGGGCCCCAGGTTTTTTTAAGCAGCAGCCGCAACCGGTACATTAAATTTTTGAGTGCTCCCGCCGGATTATCACTGCCTTCTTCTGTCCAGAGGACATCGGTCAGCTCCTGGACCGTCATTTCCTGAGTGTGGTGGCAGAAAATGTAAGCCATCAATTTGATGAGCATTTCCGAGCGTATCCCGTCTTCCTTTAAGTGGCCACCCATTCCCTGAATGGAAAATCCACCGAGGGTTTTAACGGTCAACCCCGTATTTTTCTTGTCATTCATTTCCATATTGTGCCGCTCCCATTCCAAATCCTGTATTTCTTTTTCCATTATTTTTCCATTATAATATAATGATTTTATTATACCGTTTACGCGTTTTCTTGACAAGTCTTTGATGAAAAACAAAGAAGTCCAGGCCCCGTTGACAGCGGTTCCCAGACTTCTTTAAGTTTTCTCTTTTATTGATGATTTAATGCTGTTTTTTCTTCCGGCGCTTCACCAGTAACGTGATCAGGCTTCCGGCAATGAGCGCTGCTCCTGCAATGATCGCAATGTAGCCCCAGGTTGGCATCTGTTTTTGATCCCCGACCTGCTGATTGGCCAAAGGCACATTATTATCGTCAACCGTGGTGGTCTGCCCCTGCTGATTAACTGTTCCGTCAGTCGTGCCATCCGCCGCGGCCGCTCCGTCGGTTCCGGCATTGCCGGCAGCCGCATTACCGGCTGTCCCGGTACCGCCTGCGGTGACGGCATTGGCCCCATTCCCTGCAGCAGTGGTTCCTGCCGTTACCCCGCCGGTTGTGGCGATGGTCGTTCCCCCGGGAATCACGACGTTTTCCACCTGGTCAACCACACTGGGTTCCTGGGCGGACTGATAGGTGAAGGTAATTTCGGTTCCTTCTTTTGCCACTGTCGCCGTTTTGGAAGCACTGTCCACGGCGTATCCGTCCACCGGAACGGCGTATTCGGTCACATCCACTCCCGCGTTGGTTTTACGGATCGCCTGGGTCGCCAGGGCATTGCCGGAGGTATCCACGTAATTCACGCGATACACCGCTTCGTCAATGATGCGTTTATACTGGGCCACGTAGGTCGCTTTTTCAGTCACCGGACTTTCCACTTCCGGACTCCAGCCGGTACAGTACCAGCCGTCTTCCGGCACCACCCGGACCTGACTCGTGTCCAGACTGCTTTGATAAGGAACCTCGATGTCGTAACTGACCCCTTCGTTGGTTTCATTATAACTGATGGTCCCGTGGGATCCACCTTTAAAGCTGATTTGATAACTGTCTGCGGCCTGGACGGGAGCGGCTGAAAAACAGAAAAGCGCAATGGTCAGGACAAGCAGTCCGGCCCACCCAAAACTCAAGTGACGCTGTGCGGTTTTCATGACTGTTTTCCCTCCTTATGTTTTTTTCTCAATAGAATTATGGCGAGAATGATTCCGGCGATCACCGCTGCAAATGCCACAAGCAGCAGGATGTCACCCGCCTGAACCCCGGTATCCGGCGAGGTGCTGCTTTGTCCGGTGATGGTGCGGACAATGCGGTTGATGACGGTTCCCGGTTCGTTGGTCACCGGCGACCCGGCACTAAACACCAGCTGAATTTTACCATTCTGGTTCATGTACACATTTTCTGCAGAATCCCCGTCCAAAGCCAGTGTAACGGTAATGGTATCCTTCTGGCCCGGAGCCATGGTATCCAGCAGAATCGTATTATCCTCTTTTAAATATTCCGCACCGATGGAAATGTTCTGGCTGTCGCTGCCTCCGCCGATGACCGTTTCAAAGAAGGGAGTTCCGTTTTTGCTGATCGTAAAGGTGTATACGGCATTTTGATCCCCTTGTTCGGCGAGATTTTTTAAAATCTCTGCACTCATATAAAAGTTGACATCCTTACTGTCGCCGTTGGTTAAACTTAAGGTCAAATCCCGGGTTTCCCCAGGTTCCATTCCTGTAAATCCGCCGGTGGCAGAGCCGGATACGTCGGTGACAAACGCATTGGCACCGCCTTCAAAAACATAACTGTCTGCAGCCAGAGCCTGTCCGCTCAGCCCAAAAATCATCAGGAGCGTAACGAGGATGGCTGTCATTGTTTTTTTCACGTTTCTTTCCTCCCTGTTTAATCCTGTTGTTCTGCCGGCATGGCTGTGATCGTGCCGCTGCTGTCCATTGTGACGTTGACACCCCATTCTGCCAGCATGGCGTCTTTCGCCGATGTGGTCTGAATGCCTTCTGCCTTAAAATCAATTTCGCTTTGCAGACCGGAGTAAGCGTTGCTGTTTTGACCCGCCAGATCTTTCATGATGGTAAAGCTGTCCATCACGTTGGCGGTTTGTTCCCCGCTTTTTAAGGGATATTTATAATAACAGATCACCTGTTCGTGATTTTTATCACTTGCGGTATCGACGTACCAGTCTCCGCTGTTGGTCACGATGCCGATTTCCTGAGGATCCACATCCGACACCTTGGTCCCGTCCTTTTTCCAGCTGCGGTTGATGGTCACCCGGATATAAGCCGGCTTGCTGCCTGTATTTTTAACCGCTACCTGTTCATCGATGGGGTCGCTTCCCGGCATTCCGGTGTAGGAAAACCCGCCGCTGTACTTGCTGCTGGTATCCAGTGTGACCGCTCCGCTGCCGCCGGTCTGCACCAGTTCAATCCCCAAATCGGTGGTTGACACATCCTCCTGGGTTTTTGTCGATGTATAGAAAGCTGCGAAAGTCACTGCCAAAGCGATCAATATGATCCCAATGGTTAGTGGAATCATGATCTTCTTTGTTTCTTTCTTCATAAATCCGCTCCTTTTCCGGTTCCGAAAATTTCTGTCTGGGCTTTGATCCCGCTACCAGACCACTTTTAGTATTGAGTATACCCCCTTTGTGTCACACCAAAGTCACACGCCAGAAGTTTTTGGAGCAATCACGCTCTGTGTGGTATAATAATTTTAAATCATTTTTATGCGCAACGCAACTTGAAAGGACAACGCCATGAAGCGAAAGAAATGGGTCTTTCTCTTTTTTATCGGAATACTCGCAGGCTGTCTGGTTTTGAGCGGATGCGGCAAAAAAGGAACCCGGGACAATACCCCCCAGGTGCTCACCCCCGCCGCTGACGGCACCACCACTTACGAGAGCGCTTCCGCCGTCATCGACGCGTCCCACAGCGATCAGGGTTACGTGATGGTCCACTACACCGGATCCTCGGATAAAGTCAAACTTCAGATTACCGTTCCATCGGGGACGGTATACACCTACAACCTCGGGACTGACTGGGCTGCCTTTCCCCTAACCGGGGACAGCGGAGACTATACCCTCACCGTCCTGGAACATGCCTACGACAATCAGTATACCACCGCCTTCAGTCAAACGGTAGCGGTAACCATCGCCAACGCCTTTGGCCCTTACCTGTACCCGAGCCAATACGTCAATTTCAACGCCAGCTCCAAAGCGGTGGCCAAGGGAAAAGATCTGGCGGCCAATGCCGATTCGGATCTGGATGTGGTCAAAAACGTATACGATTATGGCACCAAAAATATTACCTATGATTCCAGCGAGGCCGCGACGGTCACTTCGGACTATCTTCCCAATGTGGACGAAATTTTGGATTCCGGCAAAGGCATTTGTTTTGACTACACTGCCCTGATGGCCGCCATGCTCCGCTCCCAGAATATTCCCACCCGGCTGGAAGTGGGCTACGCCGGTTCCCTCTACCACGCGTGGATTTCTGTCTATACCGACGAATCCGGATGGATCAACGGCGTCATTCAGTTTGACGGCAAGGCCTGGACCCTGATGGATCCCACTCTGGGCGCCAACAACGGCAACGAATCCGTCAAGGAATACATCGGGGACGGCAGTAATTATCAGACAAAATACGTCTATTAGAACAAAAGGAGCTCGTTGATGAAAACAAAATTGACACCGCTGAACAATACCGAAATCGCCGCGTTCTGCAGCCAGATGGCCATGATTATTAAAGCGGGGATCTCCACCGATGAAGGCATTATGATTATGATGGAGGATATGAAAAATCCGGACACCCAGTCCATTCTTCAGACCACCAGCGAGGGGCTGATGGCGGGGCTGCCGTTTTCCGAAGCCCTCAAAACTTCCGGAGTCTTTCCCTCTTACCTCATCGAGATGGTTCGTCTGGGGGAACTTTCCGGCAAGCTCGACGATGTTCTGGATTCCTTGACGGTTTACTACAGCCGGGAAGAGTCTATCGCCAAAGGCATTAAAAGCGCGGTCACCTACCCCCTGATCATGATCGGCATGATGGTGGTGATTATCGTGGTGCTGATGGTCCAGGTGATGCCGGTTTTTAATCAGGTTTTTACCATGCTGGGGACCGAGATGACCGGGTTTGCCGGAGCTGTTTTGAATGCCGGCTCGGTCATGAGCCGTTACGCTGCAGTCTTTATCGCCATTCTCGCGCTGCTTGCCGGCGGGCTGTTTTACCTGAGCAAAACGGAGAAAGGCCGGAAACACTTTTCCCATTTTATTGTCCATTTTGCCCTGACCCGGCGCCTGAACGAAAAAATCGCCCTGAGCCGGTTTGCCAACGGCCTGTCCATGACCCTGTCCAGCGGCTTAAATCCGGATCAATGTCTGGATCTGGTGGACAGCATTACCGATCATCCGGTGCTTAAAGCAAAAATTGTCTGCTGCCGGCAGGCCATGACCGAAGGGGAATCCTTTCCCGCAGCTTTACACCAGGCGAAGCTTTTTTCCGGAATCTACGACCGGATCCTGGCCATTGGGGATAAATCCGGCAACATGGACGACGCCATGAACCGGATCGCCGTCCGTTACAGCGACGAGGTGGACGACGCCATCGAACATATGCTGTCGATTCTGGAACCAACCCTCGTGGCCATCATTTCAATCATTGTCGGACTCATTTTGCTGTCGGTCATGTTTCCCCTTTTGGGTATCATGTCCAATATCGGATAAGGAGGGCCTCATGAAAAACCGAATGGATGCCAGCGATAGAAGTGTTTCCCCTTACCGGGGCGCTATTTTTTCCGCCGTTGTCCTCTTGCTCCTTTTTGTGATCTTCTGCGCCGCCATCACCGGATTCTCCAAAACGTCTTCGGAAGAAGGCGCCAAGCGGTTGGAGACCTCGGTACGCCACGCCGTGGTCCACTGTTACGCTGTCGAAGGGCAGTATCCGTCTTCAGTCAGCTATCTGGAGGATCACTACGGTCTGACCTACGATCACCAGAAATATTTTATAGATTATCAGGGCTTTGCCTCCAATGTCATGCCCGATATCACCGTGGTCAAATTGGGAGGGACGTCATGACGCCCCGGGGAGAACGCCGGCATACCGTGGATGTCGTCTTTGTCATCGCTCTGTTCTGCGCTTTCGCGGCCTCTGCACTGGCCGTGATTATCATCGGTATCGACGTGTATAAAGGCACGGTGACCAACCTCAACGATCATTTTACCAGCCGGACTGCCATTACCTATGTCACTCAAAAAATACGCCAGAACAACAGCAACGGCCGGGTAACTGTGGGCCAGGTCGGCACCCAGCCCGCAGTGGTTATCACCGGGGAAGGCGAAGGCGCCGGTACCACCACCTATCTCTACAGCTCCCAGGGAGAACTCATGGAACTCTTTGTCAAAGACGGCACCGCCGTGAGCCCGGGCCAGGGACAGAAAATCACAGAGATCACCAAGTTTGAACCGGAACAGGTTTCCCCCAGTCTGCTCTGCCTGAAGATGACCGACACCACCGGCCAAACCCGGGAAACCTACGTCCACGTGTGCCCGGCTTTCTCCGGGGAGGCGACCCCATGAAAGCGCCCCGCACCCATCACTCCCGAACCAGCCTTACCTTAATGGAGCTGATTCTGGCCATTCTCTTCTTTGCCATTGCCAGCGCTGTCTGTATTCAACTCTTTGCCAAAGCCCACGTCATCAGCCGGGACACCGCTCTAAGGGAAAACGCAGTGAGCGCTGTGCAAAGCGTATCCGAATGCATTGCCGCCGACCCTGCCCATATCGGCACACAACTGGCCACCGGGAACCCCGCTGTGAACACGGACCAGGCCGGCTTTCACCTTTACTACGACGCCAACTGGCAACCCAGTACCCAAAACGCCGGAGTCTACCGGATGGATGTCCGGGAAACCCCGGCCGATGATCTGACCCGGGTCACTCTTGAAGTGAAAAAACTTGAAGACGACAGCACATTGTACACCCTGGATACGGATTACCACATTCCCAAAACACTTTAAAGAAGGAACGTTTATGGAAAAACAACGCTTTAGTTTTGTCGGCACCGGCTCCGCTTTTTTGCTGGTCATCTTTACCGTGCTGTGTCTGGTCATTTTTGCCGCCTTGTCCCTGGTCAGCGCCACCACCGATCAAAAGCTGGCAACAGCCACCGAAGCGACCACCACTGCCTATTACGCCGCCTCTAATCAGGCCAATAGCCGCCTGGCCAGTCTGGACAGCGCCCTGGCTGCCCTGGCTCCCGGGGCCGGCAGCGCGGCTGCTTACGTTTCCGGGGTTCCCGGTGTGCTGCCGGAGGGCTGGACCTGGGACAATGCTGCCGAAAAAGCGACAACCCAAATCGCCATCAAAGAAAATCAGAATCTTGTGGTCAGCGTCCAGCCCACCTTCCCCCAAAATCCCGGGGAGACTTACTACACCGTAACCCAGTGGCAGGTAGTCAACACGCAAAGCTGGCAACAACAGGACACCCTCAATGTCATCAAATAACGCAACGATTTTATCAACAGGAGCAACCATGGATATCAAACAAATATTAACCCACGCAACTCTTCAAAAAGCATCCGATGTTTTTCTGGTCACCGGTTTACCCTTAACGTACAAGGTCAACGGTCAACTGGTTCACATCACCGAAAAACCCCTGATGCCTTCGGATACCGAATCCCTTGTCCGGGGAATTTACGGTCTTGCCAGCGGCCGGGATTACGATACCTTTAATAAAAATGGGGATGACGACTTTTCCTTCGCTCTGCCCGGCGTTTCCCGTTTCAGGGCCAGCACTTACAAACAGCGGGGGACCGACGCCGCGGTGATCCGGATCATTTCTTTTTCCCTTCCCGATCCCAAAGCCATGGGCATTCCGGACTGTGTCACGGACCTCGCCGATTTGCGCAAGGGCATGATTCTGGTTACCGGACCGGCCGGCAGCGGGAAATCCACAACCATGGCCTGCATGATCGATCATATCAACGAGACCCGGGCCGAACATATCATCACACTGGAAGACCCGTTGGAACACCTGCACCATCATAAAAAAAGCATCGTGAGCCAGCGGGAAATCGGTACCGACACCGAGGATTACGTCACCGCGCTCCGCGCGGCCCTGCGCCAGAGCCCGGATGTCATTCTACTCGGGGAAATGCGGGATCACGAAACCATCAATGTAGCCATGACCGCTGCTGAAACCGGCCATTTGATTTTATCCACCATGCACACCATCAGCGCGGCGGACACCATTGACCGGGTTGTGGATGCCTTTCCGCCCAATCAGCAAAATCAGATTGCGGTGCAGCTTTCCATGTGTTTAAGCGCCGTGGTTTCCCAGCAGCTGATTCCTTCTGTGGACCATTCCCGGCTCATCCCTGCTTTTGAGGTGCTCACCGTCACTCCCGGCGTGCGCAATATGATCCGGGATCACAAGGCGCATCAAATTGGAGGCCTGCTTTATTCCTCCACCCAGCCGGATATGTTTTCCATGGATACCTATCTCTACAATTTAGTGACCCATGACCGGATCACTGCCGAAACAGCAATCAGCCACGCCGTTAACCCGGCCATGCTTGAAAAAAAATTGCAATAAAAAATCAGGCAAAAGCCTGATTTTTTTATTTACTGATATTTTTTGATAAAAACCTGACGCTGATCCCAAAAATCATTTAAACTCCGGCGCAGATTGCGGTAAAGCTGGTACCCGTCCTGATAAACCGCCCTGGGTTTGGCCTGATAAATATGTTCCAGTTTGCAGCAGCGTTTCACCGCGTCGTCAAAATCCTGATAAGCGCCCAAACCGATTCCTGCCGCCATCACCGCTCCCCGGGCTGCAAATTCCGATCCTTTGGAAACCGCAACCGTGGCGTCGGTGACATCTGCAATGATCCGGGGAAGCACCCCTTCTGCTGCATTCCCCCCGGACAGCATGATCCGGCTCACGTCCCGGTAGTCAATCATCGCATCTCTCAGGGAATATGCCACCGCCTCGTAAACCGATCGGAGCATCTGACGTTTGTTGGTCTCTTCCGTCATTCCAAAAAAAGCCGCCGTCGCATCTTCCGGCACATTGGTCACCCGTTCCCGGGACGCTGCCAGATAGGGCATAAACACCACGCCGCCGCTGCCCGGTTCCGCGTTTTCCACCAAATGATCCGCCAGCAGATAATCCAGGGTTCCCGTCAGTTCTTCCAGCGCCCATTCGATATTGGCGGTGATGTCCAAAGTGGACATGATTTCCAGCGTCAGTTCTTCCTTGGCGTGACACACAAAATGCTGCCAGTACCGGGTCGGGTCGCAATCTTCGTGATCGTGGACCACCATGGATGCATTGGTGCTGCCCAGCACCACAGACACATCCCCCGGGGTAATGGCCCCCACCCCCAGCGAAGCGGCGACCATATCCATGGCGCCCACCCCGACAGGAATTCCCGCCTTCAGGCCCATTTTTTCCGCCGCACCCGGGCTCAGCGTCCCGGCGATTGTGGTGGAATTGAGGACCCCTGGCAGCTTTTCCACCACGTCGGACAATTCCAAAACCGTGAGCATCTGGCTCGGTACCCGGCCACTGGGAAACCGCAGGAAAGAGGCGACCCCATCGGAAAAATCCGTGACCATCCGTCCGGTCATGCAGTAACGCAGCCAGTCTTTTGCCAGCAAAACCACTTTGATCTTCCGGTATTGATCCAAACGATGCTTTTTCATCCATTTTAAAATCATCAGCGTGCTGCCTTCCCGCACCGGGCAGCCAATATTCCGGTGGATCAGCTTGCCCATTCCCGGGGTAATCTTTGAGACGTATTCTGCTTCTTCCCGGGCCCGGTGATCAATGCCTAAAATGGCGTTGCACACCGGCTTGCCATTGGCGCCTACCGGCCACAGGCCTTCACCCTGGCCAGTCACCCCTATGCCCATGATGTCTTTGGGCTCCGCCGGTCCCTGGCCCATAAGCAACGCGACCGCTGCCGCTGCTTTTTCCCAAAAAGAAATCATTTCGATCTCCCGGCACTCTCCCCCGGCAATAATATCATTTTCAACCATCACTTTATTGATTTCGGCTCCTTTTAAATCAAAAAGAACCGCTTTCGTCTGGGTCAGCCCACCGTCCAATCCAATCATATATTTCATGGAATCATCCTTCCTCGCTCTTTTACATTATTTATCAGTATAACAGAATCCCCTTTAAAAATCCATGGTTAACAAATCCAGGTTCAAAAAGATGCGCCCTTTCTGATAACCCCCCGGGTGCTTTACAAATTCCAGGCCATCTTTTATAATGAAAACAAAAAACAAAAGGAGATTGTTATGCAATTATATTCCTGGAACGTCAATGGCATCCGGGCCGCTCAAAAAAAAGGGTTTATTGACTGGGTTCTGTCCGCCCAGCCGGATATCCTGGGGATTCAGGAGGTCAAGGCCGATGATTCCCAGCTTGAGGACAGCCTTAAAAACATCGACGGCTATCACGCTTTCTTTAACCCGGCGGAACGCAAAGGTTACAGCGGCACCGCCGTTTATTACAAACAGGAGCCCCTCTCCATCCGGACCGGTTTATCCGATGAGCGGTTTAACCATGAGGGCCGGACCATCATTATGGAATACCCGGATTTCACCTTCTTTAATATCTATTTTCCCAACGGGCAGAAGGATGACGAACGCCTTGGGTTTAAAATGGATTTTTACGCTTGTTTTCAAAAAGATGTGGACGCGCTGGTGGCCCAGGGCAAGCGTGTGATTGTCTGCGGGGATGTAAATACCGCTCACCGGGAAATCGATCTTAAAAATCCCAAATCCAACGCCAAGCGCTCAGGCTTTTTGCCCATCGAACGGGCCTGGATGGATCAATTCCTCGACTCCGGTTACATCGATACCTTCCGGGCTTTGTACCCTGACACCGTGGCCTATTCCTGGTGGAGCTACCGTTTTAATGCCCGGAAAAACAACGCGGGATGGCGCATTGACTACTTTTTTGCCTCTGACAACGCCAGAGATTTGATTGCCGACGCGGCCATCCACAGTGATATTATGGGCTCCGACCACTGCCCGGTTTCGTTAACCCTCAAATAAATAGACATTTAAAAGGCGGGGAAAGCTTTATGCTTTCCCCGCCTTTTTTGTCCGGATCAAATCTTTTGAACCGCATTTTTATTCCACTGCGACCACATCATTTAAGACCCGCAGCTCCCGGCCGAGAACCCGGTTAAACTTTTTGCCGCATTCCTGCATAACCATATCGGCAAACACCGTGTGTTCCCGGGAGATCACATGCATGGTGACCGTGTCTTTTGTCATTTCACACCGAATATCCTCTACCACACCGTCCATGCTCCGGTCCAGATATTCACCAATCTGTAAAAACAGACTGACGGTATCGATGACCGCTTTGTCTTTTCCAGAGAGCATGGCTTCATAAGCCGCATCGACTTTCACCTTTTTATTCGTCCGGTGGTTGAGCGCTGAAAAAGCACTCATCAACAGTTCTTTATGGGTCAGTCCGTAAAGCCCGGAATTGAGAATCAGATAAAAACTGTGCTCGTGGTGATTGGTGTACTGAATTTTAATTCCGGAATCGTGGAGCAGCGCGCTGGTTTTGATGATCCGCCCCACGTCGCCGTCGATCCGGTGGAGGGGTTTGAGTTCCTCAAACATTTTGAGGGACAGTTTGTACAAATGGTAAGCATGGGGAATATTAACATCGTAATTCACCAGCACATTGGCCAGGGAATAATCGTACACGTCGGGCACGAGTTTGCCCTCGCCATACCCCAGCTGATCGTAAAGGATCCCGTCTCTCAGGCCGGCATCCGCAATGATGAGCTGACTGGCCCCGATCGCCTTCATCACCCGGCGCACCGCCTGGCTCGCCCCGACAAAAATATCGCTACGTCCCTTGGACAGTCCTTTCAGGTTGCGCCGTTCTTCCAGATTCATTCCGGCAGTCAAATCACAAACCGCTTTGACTTCCTGGGCTGTCATGGGATAATTGTGGGCAATTTCCAGTGGATAGTCCACCATGCGCCGATGAATCCGTCCCAGGTTCCGGATCGTTCCACCCACGCCGATTACCGGCAGGCCCCTGGCCTTTTTAAACAGTTGATACTGGGAAAAAGCCCCGTCCATATAGGCCTTTAAACGCCCCAGTGCCTCCGGATTAACCGTGTCGGCCAGACCAAATTGTTCCGCCAGATCGATGGAGCCAAAGGGCAAACTGATGGCGTCCTTTTTCTTCCGGTCTTGAATCAGCACAAACTCCACCGATCCGCCGCCGATGTCCATCATCAGCGCATCCTTGACCGCAATGGTATTCACGACACCCAGATAATCGTAAGTCGCTTCGCTTTCCCCGGGGATCACCGAAATGTCAATGCCCACTTCTTTCGCGACGCGCTTGCAAAATTCCGGACCGTTGTCGGCTTTGCGCACCGCCGCAGTGGCCACAGCGATCACGCTTTCTGTCTGATACGTGTCGCACATGCGTTTAAAAAGGCCCAGGGTTTCCACCCCCAGATCCATCCGGGAGGGGCTGAGCAGTCCCGTTTCCGACAGGCCTTCGCACAGCCGCACATTCACTTTAACATCGTCCAGAATGGTAAAATACCCTTTTTCATGGTAATGGCCCACCACCAGATGCACACTGTTGGACCCGATATCAATCACACCGATACTGTTATTGGATTTCATCTCTTTTCGCTCCTGTCAGTTTTCTTTTGGCCGCTTCAAAGGCTTCTTCCGCTTCTTCACAGAAATATGACTGGCATTCCAGCAATTCCTTCCCCCGTTTGTCCACCCGTTCGTATTTGCCGTTTGGCTGCATCACCCGGGTTTTAATGGTATCCCGCCAGGTGATGTCGACAATATGGAAAAGTTTTTGCCGTAGTGCTTCATCTTCGATCGGGAAGAGGGTTTCAATCCGGCGGTTTAAGTTACGCTGCATCCAGTCCGCGCTGGACATATAAATCTCATCTTCCCCGTTATTGTAAAAATAATAGATCCGGCTGTGTTCCAAAAACGTTCCGACAATGCTGTGAACTTCGATGTTGTCGCTAATCCCCGGTACCCCCGGAAACAGTGAACACATCCCCCGGACAATCAAGTGGATCACGACTCCGGCCTGGGACGCTTCGTAAAGTTTTTCCACAATTTTATCGTCGATCAGGGCATTCATTTTGGCCACGATCTTCCCCTTGCCCCCCATCGTTACATTTTGAATTTCCCGGTCGATCATCCGGTTAAACGCGTCCCGCATTGTAGACGGGGCCACTTCCAGCTTGTTCCACAGCGTGTAATGGCTGTAGCCGGAGAGCACGTTAAACAATGTGGACACATCGGTGGCGTAGCTTTCCTTGGCCGTAAGCATCCCCAGATCGGTGTACAACCCGGCCGTCACATCATTGTAGTTTCCTGTTCCCAGATGGACATACCGGCGGATACCGTCACTTTCTTTACGCACGACCAGAATCATTTTGCAATGAATCTTTAAACCCACCAGCCCGTAGATTACATGGCAGCCCGCCCTTTCAAGTTTTTTGGCCCAGACCACATTATTGGCCTCGTCAAAACGGGCCTTGAGTTCCACAAGCACCGTAACCTGTTTTCCATTTTCCGCCGCCTTGATCAGTTCCGCAATGATGGGGGAATCCCCACTCACCCGGTACAGCGTTTGTTTGATGGCCAACACATCCGGATCCTCTGCGGCCTGGTGCACAAAATTAACCACCGTATCAAAGGACTGATACGGATGGTGGAGCAGCCGGTCCTTTTCCCGGATCACTTTAAAGATATCCGGACGGCCGTAGAAATCGGCCGAAGGCACCGGTTTCCAGGAGGCTTCCCGAAGCCCGGCAAATTCCGGACGCCCCTGAAATTTCATAAAGCAGGTCAGGTCCAGAGGCCCTTTTTCTTCAAAAATATTGGAGTTGTCAATTTCCAGTTCATCGGCGAGTTTTTTCAGGGCCTTTTTGTTAAAACCCTTGCCGATTTCCAGCCGGATACAAGCTCCCCATTTGCGCTGCTTTATGGACTTTTCAATTTCGATCAGCAGATCTTCCGCTTCATCTTCATCGATATCGAGGTCTCCGTTTCGTGTGATCCGAAAGGTCCCCGTGTGTTTGACATCATACCCCGGGAACAGTTCACCCACATGGGGTTTCAACAGTTCTTCCAGAAAGATATAGCGGCGGGGTTTTTCCGCAGCTTCAGCGTCCGTTTCCGGGCAGGGCATCGGGATAATCCGGGGCAGCACCCCCGGTACTTCCAGAATTGCCATGAGCAGGTCGTCTTTGTTCTTATCCTTTTTTTTCTTTTTGCCCGCTTCGGTGTCCGAAAGCTGAATGCACAAATAAACCCGGTTGTTTTTGACCAGAGGGAACGGCCGGCTGTTATCGATGGCCTGGGGCGTTAACACCGGATAAACCATCTCTGAGAAATAACTTTCGGCAAAATCCGCTTCTTCCGCCGTCATTTCTTCTGCGCTAATCAGTGAAATTCCAACCTGTTCCATTTCCGGCAGCAGAGATTTGTTCAGACAATTGTATTGGCGCTTCATCATTTCATGGGTGCCACTGTTGACCTCAGCGAGCAGTTCCCGGGGTGTTTTGCCGTCCAGCCCCTTTTTTTCATACCCCACACCGATCTGATCCATGATCCCGGCGATTCGCACCATTACAAATTCATCCAGATTAGACGCGGTAATGGCCAGAAATTTAAAACGGTCCATCAGCGGGTTGGTTTTATCGTAGGCCTCTTCCAGTACCCGGTAGTTAAAATCCAGCCAGCTGATTTCACGGTTGATATAATACTCTTCTCTCATAATGACGTCCTCTTAATTCGTAATTTTGCTTCCAGACCAAAAACTTTTTTAAGTGCATCCCGGTTCAGCTGAAAAAAGTATTTTTCCAACTGGATATTTTTACCTGTCGTCGCCGTCACAACAAATTCTTTTTCGTCCAGATGACAGCGCAGTTTACTGATTTTTTGTTTTCTGCTTTTGTCCAGGGTTTGCGCCAATTTTAAAATGGCGACCAGTTTGGAAACCCGGAGACTTTCTTCCGGGGACAACACCCCGTCAAAAACGGACATTTCATAGGGAAACTGGCGCACTCCGTACACAATACTGCCGATAACCCGTTTTTCCGCTGCTCCCAGTCCGATAATATCTGAACGGGATATCAAATCCCTGGCCATGGCGCCCTGATCGCTTTCTCCCACAAATTGCCCGATATCCAAAAGCTGGGCTGCCAGGCTCATGACCCAGGCGTCTTCGTTTTTCATTTGATACTTCCCTTTTAACGCGTTAAACAGCCGGTTGGCCAGCACCTCCACCATCTTGGTATGATTTGTATCGGTATGAAATTTCCGGGCCAGGCTCTGAACTGACAGATAAGCACTCTCTTCAATCCATTCCTGGAGTTCCCGGTCCCGGGTCACGTTAAATTTAAAATTCATCAGCGCGTCCCCGATATTCATCCCGATTAACGTCAGTTCCGGCGCATGCGCCTCTTTCATCAGGCGCAGATACAAAAGCAGTGTATGACGCAGGGTTTCTGCCTGAAAATGATTGAGGCGCGGGTATTTTTTCATAATCTGCCGAACCCCCAGGCCTTCCACATCGTCCCTTAGGGTACTGAACGCCTTTTTGGGAACGTGGTAACAGCCGTCTTCCCCGGCGGGAATGCCGCAAAGCCCAGCCACAACATCCACGTCGTGGGAAGCGATGGTCAGCCGTTCAATTGACCGCCCGCCAATGCTCTCAGCAATCACCCGGGAGCGGATGGCAATGTAATCCGACAGAAGGGTTTCGTAATGGGTAGAGCTTTCTTCCACACTGCGGAAAAGTTCCCGCATTTTGAGATACCCCATATCCGAATGGTGGAGATTGACGATCTTCCCTTTCTCTGCCACTGCCATGGTGATGTTTCCGCTGGAAATAACCGACAGCAGATTGTCGGTTTTTTCATCAATGATCCCGGGGCCGCCGGTAAAAACCATATACCGAAGACCCAGGGCCACTTCTTCTTCCCGGGTCAGCAGCCTCACCACATGGCCTCCGGTAAAAATCCGCAGCTGTTCCAGCACATAAGCCCGGTTCCGGGCTTCCCGCAGCGCCGACGTCCCGACGATATCTATTTCACTCACATCCGACGATTTGGCCACAGCCAGATAGTCGTTGATTATTTTGCTCAGTGCAATCACCGATGCGTAATCAATCTTGCCCCGGGCAAAGGTCTGACTGCCCAGATCGATGGGATACATCGCCCGGTCCAGGATATTAACCCCTCCTTTACCGCGCTGGCCCACTACCAATTCGCATTTGTTTGATCCAATATAAATGACCCCATATCTTTTGATCATGGCGGATTCTCCTTACTCACTGTTTTAATATTTTTAATTATACCATGAAAATCGATATCATTTATTTTAAATTCAGGTTAAATCTTGTTCATTCCTGTTTTTCCGTTTTTCTTCCAACAGACGCCTCAGTTCCTTCCGGTGTTTCACCAGGAGCTGAAACATTTCAGGATTTTGCGTTTCCAAATCCCGGGCAATCTGCCGGCGGTAGCGAAGGATCGCCGCTCCAATATCCTTTTCCCGTTTTCCCATTTTCCGGGCCAGCTCTGGCAGATGGGTTTCCAGTCTTTCCAGCAGCTCATCCTCTTCAATCCGGGACAAACGACCCCAAAGCCCGCCTTCATGCAGGTAGCGTTCCAATTCCAGATCCAGCGAATGCTCCGGATTGGTCTGCGCCACCCACTGTTGAATATGCTTTTCCATCTCTGCATCCTGATCATCGCCAAAAGCCCAGGCTAAATCGTTTTGAAGCTGCTGTTTCCGAAAGCTCCCCAGTTCCGGTCTCTGCCATTCTTCCCCTTTAAGCGTAAAGGGCCGGCTCATTCCTGCCGCTCTCAAAGCCCCTGCAATGGTCCGGCTCACGCCGCCGTCTTCAATAATGTACCCGTAGCCAGCTTTGCGCAATGCGTCATTGATCTCCGCAATGTGTTCTGCCAGATAAAATGCAATCCCCCGGGATTTCATCCGCCGGTACAAACAATCGATGTGTTTGGCTGCTGTCAAATCCAGGCTGGTGATCCCGCTGGCATCCACAATCACCACCCGGGTATCCGCGTCCATACATTTTTTAAGATCTTCCTCAAACACATCAATATTGGCAAAGAATAGATTGGCCGAAAAACGGTAAATCACCACATGCAAAATGGGATAAGCCTTGGGATACCGTTTGAGGCTGTAAAATCCCTGACTCCCCCGAATCACGCCCAGCACATCCCGGGGCGGGGATACCGACCGGATCAAAACCGACCCAAAGGATAAAACCGCCCCGATCACCACGCCATAAAGGGTTCCTAAAAAAAGGACTCCGGCAAAAGCTCCCAGAAAAATATAAAATTCCCGGAGATCCATTTTAAACAGCCGCCTGGCTTCGTCAAATTCCAGAATGCCGCAAAGGGCGGCGATCACGATAGCCGTCAACACCGGAACCGGTAGGTACGCAATAAAGCCGGTGCCAAACAGCAACACCACAATCATCACTAATCCGGCCACCACGCCGGTGAGCTGGGACTGGCTGTCAAACTGATCCGCCATTCCCATCCGGGAAACCGAACCGTTGACCGGACAGCACCCGGTTGCCGCCGCAACGAAATTCCCCATCGCGTAAGCCAGAATCTCCTGATTATCGTTAAGGGCCTGACCCTTGCGCGCCGCCATATTATTGGAAGAGAGCAGGGTCTCTGCCATAACGACCAAAGCGATGGTCAAGCTCGTGGTGATCACCGAAGCCCACTCGGTCACCTGGGAAAACCGGGGCAGACTGAACCCGGGAAGTCCCGGGGAAACCGCCGGAAGCAGGGCCACCCCGTACTGGTCCAAATGAAACAGCGCCTGGGCCAATGCACCCAGTCCCATCACTATCACGGCAAACGGAATTTTCGGCGCCACACGACGACCGGTTAAAATAACCGCAAGGGTTCCCAACCCCAGAATCAGCGACGGCCCGTTAAAACTGGCCCATTGACCGGCTGCATGCACAATGAGTTCCACGATTTCCCCATGGCCGGCGGTTCCCCCCATCAGTTTTGGCACCTGCATTACGATAATGGTCACCCCGATCCCGGTGATAAACCCTCCCATGACCGATTCCGATATGTATTTGACAAAAGAACCAAACTTGAAAATTGAAAAGAACAGGAGCCAGACGGCCACAAAAAATGTAATGACCGGAACCACCGCCCCGGCCTGCGGTGATCCTGACACAATTCCAAGACTGACCAAAGCGCCTCCGGTCAATGCCGCTGGCGCCGCATCCACACCAAAGATC
>JAQWCN010000001.1:0-5146 GCA_028705955.1 Eubacteriaceae bacterium | reverse complement strand
CAGGCGGTTTTAAAATCTCCATACCCTTTGCCGGCAAACGTCTTTTCCACCGCGTCGATGGTCTGACCCGTCGCACAGCTGTAAATTTCCATCAAATTGGAAACGCCGGGTTTGGCGTCTTTATCGTAATGAACTTCTGTTTCGGAATCCGTCACGGCCCGTTTGAATTTTTTCACGATGGTTCCCGGTTCGTCAATCATGGAAATGAACCCGTTGGGATTATCATCCGATTTAGACATCTTGGCATCGGGATTCTGAAGGCTCATAATCCGTTTTCCCGCCGTTCCAAACCAGGGTTCCGGCACCCGGAAGGTCGGGCTGTAGGCCTGGTTAAACCGTTCGGCAATATCCCTGGCCAGTTCGACGTGCTGTTTCTGATCGCTGCCCACCGGCACCCAGTCGGTCTGGTACAGCAAAATATCTGCCGCCATAAGCACCGGGTAATCAAACAGCCCCACCCGGATAGTGTTCCCCTGCTTCTGGGATTTGACTTTATACTGGGTCATCCGGGACAGCTCTCCCATATAACTGTTACAGTTTAAAATCCAGGTGAGCTCGGTATGAGCCGGAACCTGGGACTGAACGTACAAAATCGACTGCTTCGGATCAATGCCGATGGCCATAAGCAGCGCCAGACACTCGTAGGTTCTCCGGCGTAAATCAGCCGGCACCTGGGGCACCGTGATGGCGTGAAGATCGGCCAGACAGAACAGGCAGTCATTTTCTTTCTGCAAATCCACCCAGTTTTTCATCGCTCCAAAATAATTACCAACGGTAAACATGCCCGAAGGCTGAATGGCACTGTATACTCTTTTCTTTTCTTCCATACTCTTATCCCTTTCTATTCTGATAATGCTTCAATGGCTTCAATTTTCTTTTTCTTCCGACGTTTGTAACTTTCCGCAGGCACTTTGCGGTTCGCATCGATATCCAGGGTGTTGCGCTCCAGCCTTTCACAGTCGATATCCAGATAATCCACCATGTCGGCAAAAATTCTGAAATCCGCAACACTTCCTGTGGTATGAATCCGGGTATCCCCGATTCCCTTCTGATCCGTCAACTCCCCGTTCTTACTCAAATAATCCTTGAGAATTGCGATCTGTTTAATCGCCGGATTGATGATGGTAAACTGGGGATACATGGCCTCGATGCTTTCCCGGACAATCGGAAAATGCGTACACCCCAACAGCAGCACATGAATATCCCGTTCCGTAATCAACGGATCGATGGCCAGATGAATATGGGTGCGGAGCAGTTCAATTTCCTCCGGATAATTATTGATCACCGATGCCAGGGTTTTGGTCCCCTGCTGGACAAAATGCACCTTGTCCGTAAGCCGGGCCAGCATCCGGGGATATGCGTTGTTGTTAACCGTGGCCCGGGTGGCAATCAACCCCACGTCCCCTTCCGGAACCGTTTCGATGGTCGCCTGACAGCCTGCATCCACAATTGAGAACAGCGGCACCCTGGCGGTGAGACTGTCCACCATGGACGAGACTGTATTGCAGGCCAATAAAATGGCCTTAACCCCTCTGGCCTCCAAAAAACGGATATCTGAATTGGCATAGGCGATGATCTCTTCGTTATCCAGTTCCCCGTAAGGCATCCGAAGCGAATCCCCCAGGTATTCAATATTTTCTTCCGGCATCCGGTGCTGCAGTTCCTTGAGCACCGTAAAACCGCCGATTCCCGAATCGATCAGACCAATGGGCTGATTGTTGTTCATTCTGCAATCCTTCCTTCTCTTACTGATGTCCTTTATTATACCCATTTCCCCGGACGTTGGCAAATGGCCGGCATCAAAAAACCAGAGAGGATCGCGCCTCTCTGGTTCAATCACGTTGGCAATTATTTTTTATTTTTTTCAGCTTCTGCCACCACTTTTTCCGTGATGGCTGCCGGGGCTTCTTCGTACCGGACAAAGCTCATTTCAAACTGGCCTCTGGCCTGGGTCATGGACCGCAGTTCGGTGGCGTACTTAAACAATTCCGCCAGCGGCGCTTCCGCTGTAATCACCTGTTTGCCGTCATCGGTGGGTTCCATCCCCATGATCCGACCCCGTTTTTTATTCAGATCCCCCATGATATCGCCCATGTACGCTTCCGGGACAGTAATCTGAAGTTTGTAGATGGGTTCAAGCAATACCGGAATGGCTTCTTTCATTCCTTTTTTATACGCCAGGTTGGCCGCCATTTTAAAGGACATTTCATCCGAATCCACCGGGTGATAGGACCCGTCGTACAAAGTGGCCTTAACCCCTGTAACCGGATAGCCGGCGAGCACCCCGTGATGCATGCTTTCCGTCAGACCCTTTTCCACTGCGGGAATAAAGTTTCGCGGTACCGACCCGCCAACCACTTTATCGATAAACAGGAAATCATCGTTGGGATCATCCCCGGGTTCAAAGGTGACAAACACGTGGCCAAACTGACCGCTGCCGCCGGATTGTTTTTTATGTTTTCCTTCGGCGTCGGCTTTTTTGCGGATGGTTTCCCGGTAAGGAATCTTCATGGGTTCCAGATCCACATCCACGCCAAATTTCTGTTTCAGATTGTTGCAGACCACTTCGAGATGCATTTCCCCGAGACCGGAGATTAACGTCTGTTTGGTTTCGTTATTCCGCGCCATACTGATGGTCGGATCTTCTTCCACCAAACGGTGCATCCCGGTGGAGAGTTTGTCAATATCCCCTTTGTCTTTGGGTTCGATCGCCATGGAAATGACCGGCTTCGGCATTTCGATCGGCGGGTAAACAATCGGGTCCTTGGCAGAGCACAGGGTATCCCCCGTCGCTGTTTTGGACAACTTGGAAAATGCGCCGATGTCTCCGGCGAGGAGACTATCCACTTCAATCTGTTTATTGCCCCGGAGCACATAGATATGATTGGTTTTTTCCTTCACTTCTTTGGTGCTGTTAATCACATCCGTCGTGCCTTCCAAAACCCCGGACATCACTTTGAAAACAGACAGCTTGCCCACAAAAGGGTCCACCACTGTTTTAAAAACCTGGGCTGAGAAAGGCGCACCCGGTGCGCATTCCCGTTCAATTTCTTTGGTATCTCTCGGGTCTTTGCCCACCGCCGGGCCAAATTCGTCTGGTTCCGGCAAATATTCAATGATCATATTTTCCAGGGTTTCTACCCCGATATTCTGAACCGCCGAAGTACACAGCACCGGCAGCAGATCGCCGTCCAGCACCCCGGAACGGATCCCGTGATGGATTTCGTCCTGGGTCAGTTCTTCCCCGTCAAAATATTTTTCCATAAATTCTTCACTCGTTTGGGCTACCGATTCCATAATCATTTCCCGGTAGGGTTCCAGCGCTTCTTTCATATCTTCCGGAACTTCCACGTCAAAACAACGGTTGTCTTTTCTTTCGGACCCGGTCATATCCACGATATTCACAACACCGCGCATTTCTTCCCCTTCTCCCATGGGCAGTTCAAAGGGCAGCACCTTGTTGCCGAAGGTTTCTTTTAAATTGTCCATCACCTTCGAGAATTTAGCGTTCTCCCTGTCCATTTTATTGACAACGATGAAAGCTGGAACATCGATTTTCTTAAGCAATTCAATGGCCTTTTCTGTTCCAACCTGAACGCCGGCCAAAGCGTCCACCACAATGACAACGGCATCCGCAACCCGGAGTGCCGCATAGGCGTCCCCGATAAAATCGAAATACCCCGGAACATCGATGATGTTAATTTTGTGGCCGCCGTATTCCACAGGAATAATGGCTGAAGAAATGGAGAACATCCTTCTCTTTTCTTCTGCTTCAAAATCTGAAAGCGTGTTGCCTTCGTCAATTCTTCCCATACGATCGATGGCACCAGCGTTAAATGCAAGTGCTTCGGTCAATGTCGTCTTTCCGCTTCCACCATGTCCTAAGAGCAGAATGTTTCTGATGTTCTTCGTCGGATAAATCTTCATGCTATTTCCCCCTTGCTGGTTAGTTGTTAGTCTTATTTTAGACTATCCGGAACAATTAATCCACTGTTTTCAGAAAAAAGTGTAAAGGAATTCGCAAAAAACGAAATAAAATGAAAAGGAACCACATTTTTACATGTGATTCCTTTTTTTCATCGGTTTTTTCAATTTTTTAAGCGGCTTTGCGTTCCGATTTTTTCGTCGCTTTTTCAAGCTTGCGTTCCCGCTTGCTTACTTTTTTATTCCCCATCGCATTGAGTTTTGTGACAATGCCAACCAGTTTACCAACATTATCCACAACCGGGTTGACCACTTTGGTGGACAGATTGTCCACGGTACCCTTGGCGTCATGAATCATTCCCTTGGCATCGTCTGTGATGTCGCTGGTATTATCGACAATATGTCCCAACTTGGATTCGTTTTGACTGGCCATCCGGTTGACACTTTCCAATGTGGCGGACAGGTTTTTTAAGACCTTGACCAGCTGAACGGTTCCCACAATAATGGCAATCGCGATCAGCAAAACGGCCAGTTCCCATAAATTAAAGCTTAATGTCACCATTTATTCCTCTTCTTTTTCTTCGGTTTCGGCATCCTGATCCGCTGCTTCGTCCAGATCTACCGTTTCCCCCGCTTCACCGTTATCCGCTTCTTCTTTTAAATCATCCAGTTCTTCATTCAATTCTGCGATATCCTGGTTCACTTCGTCATGAATTTCCTGAATTTTATTTTCAATTTGATTTTTATACTGGTTGACTTTATCGTTTAGCGAATCGGCCAGGTCCTGCATCTGAGTTTTGACATTTTCAGAATATTCCACCGCCTGATCGTGGACATCATCCATTGTTTCTTCTGCGTCGCTGCGAATCTTTTGACGCATTTCTTCGCCGGAAGTGGGTGCCAAAAGCAAGGCTGTAACACCACCGACAACGGCTCCTACAAATAATCCTCCAACAAAATAACTTTGTTTACAGCTCATTGATATTCCTCCTTAAAAATTCAAATGGTTTTATAGTCGTTATCATAGCCCGTTTTTCTTAATTTGGCCATTGATTTCTTTTTTAATTATGACAGAACTTTCAAATTGTCATCAACGGGTTTCTTCACCGAAGCCGCTTTCAACCAGACTGACCAGTTTATCCAATGCATCGATTTCGTCATCTCCGCTGGTTTCAATGATGATGTCTGTTCCCTGGGCAATGCCCGCAGACATAATGCCCAT
>JAQWCN010000180.1 GCA_028705955.1 Eubacteriaceae bacterium | reverse complement strand
CCGGAGCGTGGTAATCCTGGCCAAAGAAAAATATGGTCTTCGGGGACGGGTTGTCGGAGAGGGAATGACCTTTATTAGCTTTACGGCTAAAACTCGGATGAGCGGGGTGGATCACGACGGCATCGAAATCCGCAAGGGGGCGGCAGAAGCCGTCCGGGATTATGCAGTCGAGGCCGGTGGGCGTTACAGTGACGAGTGCGATCGGGTGGTTAAGGACATTGCCGGACAGGGGGGAACCCCTCTGGTGGTGGCCAAGGACCATCGTATCCTCGGGGTTATTCACTTAAAGGATATTGTAAAGGATGGGGTGAAGGAAAAATTCTCAGACTTGCGTAAGATGGGGATCCGGACCATTATGATCACCGGGGACAACCCCATGACCGCAGCCGCCATCGCCGGGGAAGCCGGTGTGGACGATTTTCTGGCGGAAGCCACCCCCGAGGGCAAGCTTGAAATGATTCGGGACCTCCAGGCCAAGGGCCATCTGGTGGCCATGACCGGGGACGGAACCAACGATGCCCCTGCGCTGGCCCAGGCCGATGTGGCTGTGGCCATGAACACCGGGACCCAGGCCGCTAAAGAGGCGGGGAATATGGTGGATTTGGATTCCTCTCCCACCAAGCTCATCGATATTGTGCGCATTGGCAAGCAGCTTCTCATGACCCGGGGGAGCCTGACCACCTTTAGCATCGCCAATGATGTAGCCAAGTATTTTGCCATCATTCCGGCGCTGTTTATGGTCCTGTATCCGGGGCTGGCCGCCCTCAATATTATGGGGCTTCATTCCCCCATGACAGCGGTGCTTTCCGCCATTATCTACAATGCTCTTGTTATTGTGGCGTTGATTCCCCTGGCCCTTCGGGGGGTGGCATATCGGGAGGTTCCTGCAGGGGAGCTGCTTTCCCGGAATCTGCTCATCTACGGTTTGGGGGGAATCATCACCCCGTTTATCTGTATTAAGTTGATCGATATGATCTTAGTGCTGTTGGGTGTGGCATAAGCCAGATCCCAGGACATTGGAGGAAATGATGAATACAAGTTTAAAAGGGACAGGGCTCCGGGCATTGGGGCTTCTGGCCATCATGATGATCATCTGCGGCGTATTATACACCGGGGTCATGACGGGCTTAACTCGCCTGCTTTTTCCCAGCCAAACCACGGGTAGCGTTATAACCGTGGACGGGATGGCCTATGGCAGCGCCTTTGTGGGACAGCCTTTTACCGCGACCAACCATTTATGGGGACGGCCCGAGGCCTGGACCGCAATCCAGGGAGATGACGGCACGCTAAAGCTGTACGGCGCACCCACTAATTTAAGCCCTGGGGATGATGCCTATGGCGCAGAAATTAAGGAGCGGGTAGCAAGGATCGCCGCTGCCCACCCAGACCAAGGGAATAACCCGGTACCTGTGGATTTGGTCACTGGCTCAGGCAGCGGTCTTGACCCTGAAATCTCTGTGGCAGCAGCCCGTTATCAGGTGGGCCGACTGAGCCAGACCACTGGAAAGAGTGCCGCAGAAATTAACCAGATTATCGATGAATGCACTAGGGGAAAATTCCTGGGGATCTTTGGGGAAAAGACCGTGAATGTCCTGAAGGTCAACCTGATGCTGGATGGGATTCTTAAATAAAGGTAAGGAAATTGTGTTATACTGAAAAAAAGCCGGGATATCTGGGAGGAAAGAGGTGTAGCTATGGATGATGGACGGGCAGCTCCCGAAATCTTTTTAAAACAAATTGAAGCCGAGGAAGCGATGGAGAGCCGTGGCCGCCTGAAGATATTTCTAGGCTATGCTGCTGGTGTGGGGAAAACCTACGCCATGCTCCAGGCTGCCCATCAGGCCATGGCAGAGGGAATCGACGTGGTGGCAGGGTACATTGAGCCCCACGATCGGGCGGAGACCAAGTCTTTAATGGAGGGACTGGTCATCCTGCCGCCCCTGGAAGATGAGCACCACGGGGCTTGTGTCCGGGAATTCGATCTGGATGCGGTCCTGGAAAGAAAACCAGAACTGATTCTGGTGGATGAACTGGCCCATACCAATGGAGAAGGTTGCCGGCATGCCAAGCGGTATCAGGATATTGCAGAGCTCCTAAAAGCAGGCATCAATGTGTACACCACCGTGAACATTCAGCATGTGGAGAGTCTCAACGATATTGTGGCAGGGATAACCGGGGTAATGGTCCGGGAGCGGATCCCCGATCGAATCTTCGATTCCGCAGATAGCGTTACCCTGGTTGACATCGATCCCGGGGAGCTCATTGATCGTCTGAAGGCGGGGAAAATCTATAATAAGATTCAGGCAGAACGGGCAGTTATCAATTTCTTTACCATCGATAATCTGATGGCCCTTCGGGAAATTGCCTTACGAAGGATGGCTGAGCGGGAGACCAATCGCTCGGCTTTTTTGGCGACGGGGGAAGGACGATTTAGTGGGGAACATATCCTGGTCTGCGTTTCTTCGGCGCCCTCCTCTGCCCGCATTATTCGGGCAGCGGCCCGCTTGGCCAAAGCCTTTCAGGCCAATCTCACAGCACTCTTTGTGGAGACCACCGATTTTCCTCAACTATCGGCAGGCGATAAAAACCGGCTTCGGGAAAATTTCAAATTAGCAGAGCAGCTGGATGCCCATCTGGATTTAGTTTATGGGGATGAAGTGCCTGAGGAAATCATGACCTATGCACAATCTGCTGGGATTACCAAGATCGTATTGGGAAAATCCAATATGAAAAGTGGTCTTTTCGGTAGCCGTCGAACCTTGGTGGAAAAGCTGTCGGAGATGGACTCCAATCTGGATATCTATATTATTCCAGATCAGGAGGGTAAAACCAGCCGCCGGGAGAGATGGTGCCCCTGGAAAAGCCGCTTTCCAGATCTGACCTTGAAAGACAGCGCGAAAACAGTCGCTATTTTTGTTTTGGCTGTCTTGCTGAGTACCACCTTTCGGGCGCTGGCCTTTAATGATGCCGATGTGGTGACCGTTTTTCTGTTGGCGGTTCTGGTCACCGCCGTGGTTACCCGAGAGCGTGTTTATAGTGTCGCCATGGCCATTATGGGGGTGGTGGTCTTTAATTTTCTTTTTGTAGACCCTCTTTTCACATTGGCCACCCAGGAACGGGGCTTTGTCGTGACCTATGTGGTGATGTTCATTGCGGCATTGGTGAGTGGTCATCTGGCTAGCAGCATCAAAAAACAAGCGGAGGCATCGGCCCAAACCGCCCAGCGTACAGGGGTGCTGTTGGAAACCAACCAGCTTCTCCAACGGGCAGCGGATAGTGCCGCCATTTTAGAAACGACGGCTAGACAGCTGATGAAACTTTCGGGGCGGCCGGTGGTGGTTTATGGGATAGAAGATGGGGAACTGGCGGAGCCCCACTATTACGCCGCAGATGCCTCCATTGATGGTAATCCCTATTTGGTTGAGCATGAACGCCTGGTGGCCCACTGGGTATATGTCAATAACCAGCACGCCGGAGTGGGAACGAAAACTTTTTCTGGGGCGAAATGCCTGTACCTAGCCATTCGCAATGGTCATCAGGTCTTTGGGTTGGTGGGCATTGCGGTTTCCTCTGCGTTGGAGGTGTTGGAGAATAATCTGATTCTCTCGATTTT
>JAQWCN010000179.1 GCA_028705955.1 Eubacteriaceae bacterium | reverse complement strand
TTACCAATTACGGCATTTTGATCGCTGCGGTTAACGGGATTTTAAAGCGGACACTGGTTCCGTTTCCGGAAATGGCTGCTTTGTTTGAACATTAAGAACGCTTCGGCGTTCTTTTTTTATACAATTACTTTTAACGGTTTTGCAGGACAAGGAGTTAAAAAATGTGTTATACTATTTATATAATTTAAAGAGAACGTGTTCATAGAGGTATTTTTTTACTTCTCAAAATTGAATAAAAAAAAGCTGTGCATAGAGAATAGAATAGGAAGATAAGGTATAAAGAAAGAATTTTTAATTTCTCAAGTTGAAAACGTCCTCTTATAATAAGGAAAAGAAACGAAGTTTGAGAAAGCCGTAACCGGGGAATGGATCAACAAACAAAGCGTTTTTCAGACAAAAGGATGCGGTCAGAGGGATTGCTGTGATGGACATTTGTTGACATCCACGGCGTATAATCCAGTTAGCGATAAAAATATGGGAACCCAGATGTTGGAGAAGTGATCTATTTTTTATGGAAAAAATAAATCATACGGTTAGTGAATGAAAAGAATTCATCACAGGAGTAAAAGAAAAGGAGATGACAATGGACATACAATATTTACTTTTTTTGCAGAATATTCGGTTTGCAACGCAGGGGATTTTCAATAACTTCTTTAGTTATGTGACAACCTTTGGGGAGTGGCAGATCATTTTATTGATCGCAGCGGCGCTGTACTGGTGCGTTGATAAAAAAGCCGGGGCTTTGATGGCGCTGTGTTATACCAGTGCGTCGATGGTCAATCAATTTTTGAAAGTGACCTTTTGTGTGTACCGGCCCTGGATACGCAGTTCAAAGATTGAGCCCATCGACGGGGCAAAGACGACGGCCACCGGGTATTCTTTCCCCAGCGGCCACTCAGCCGGGTCTTCCAGTGCTTATGGTTCCCTGGCTTATTATTATCGAAAATACCGGGGGATTATGTGGTTCTTTATCATTCTCGTTTTGTTTGTCATGTTTTCCCGTAACTTTCTTGGTGTTCATACGCCCGAGGATGTTGTCGTGGGATGCTGCGTCGGTGGTGGCATCGCTCTTTTGATGGGGAATGCCTTCCGGAAATGGGAAAACACGCCGAATTTTGACATCAAACTGGTTGCGGTTATTGTGGGTCTGGCTGTGGTGCTGCTGATTTATGCCAGTGTTAAGAGCTACCCGACGGATTACGTCGATGGAAAACTGCTGGTCGATCCGGTTAAGATGATCCGGGACGCCTTTGGAGATGCCGGGGTGGCTATTGGCGCGGCGGTGGGTTGGCTGCTCGAACGCCGTTATGTCAAATTTGAAATTGAAGGTCCGGCTCCGGTCCGTGTGCTGCGGTACATGATTGGCATCGCCATTTTTATTGCCTGGGGCATGATCGGCGGCGCGGGTCTTAAATATGTTGTGGGCGCACTGCCTGCGGCACTGATGACCAATATCATCGAAATGTTGTGGATTTTTGTGGGATGGCCAATGATTTTTAAAGCCAAAGCCGGCTGGTTTGAAAAGGCTGTGGCGGTTAAAGAATCCAAAACGGAATAAAGGAGAAAAAATGAAAAAAAAAGGAATTGCAATTTTGATTATGGCAGTTGCTGTTCTTGGCTTAACGGGGTGTGGAAACCGCACCCTGGACAGCTACTCCGACCAGAGTCTGGTCTGGCATTCCATGTTTATGGGAAAGATTAATTCCATCGGGATGCCGGATTCCTGGGGCAACTGGTCCGGGATCTGGGGAACGCTGGAGTCGCATTACCACGTGACCCATGAGGATAAAAACATGACTTCCGGTGAGGAGCTGGCCGCGTTCAAGAGCACGGTTAACAATGCACCGGATATTGGGGATGTGGGATCTTCCTACGCCCTTTTGGCCACTCAAAACGGACTGGTCCAGCCTTATAAAGGGGACTACTGGGATAAAATTCCATCCAACGCCAAGGACAGCGACGGCAACTGGGTGGTCGCCTATTACGGCACCGTCGCCATGCTGATCAATAAGGATGTGGTGGGGGACAATGTTCCAACGTCTTTTGCCGATGTGTTGGCCGGAGATTATCCGGTGGTTATGCGCAGCGTCGATTCTTCCAACCAGGCGGAATGTGTGCTGCTGTCCGCCGCAATAGCTAACGGCGGTTCAGAAACCAATTTAAAACCAGGCTTTTCGTATTTCGCAACGCTGGCCAAGAATAAACGGCTGACCGTTGCCAATGACGACAGCACCGTGTATCAGAAAATTTATGACGGTAAGGCGGGCGTCGCATTCATGTGGGATTTTAATGCGTTAAACGGCCGGGACTACATGGTGCAGGCTGGATCGGGATCTAAAATTGCGGTCAACATTCCCCAGGACGGGGCGGTGAAAGACGGCTATGCCACCATTATTAACGCCAACGCCAGAAATCCCTATGGGGCGGCACTGACCCGGGATTACCTGCTGAGTGAAGAAGGTCAAATCGATTTGGCCAGAGGCCATATGACGCCGGTGCGTACCGATGTGACCATTCCGGACGATGTCAAGGCGACAAATCTGGATTCAAGTCAGTACAAGAAGGTATCGACGATTAAAAACCTGGCCCAGTGGATCTCAACCTGTCAGAATCTGGATGAACAATGGGAAAGTACCGTTGCACCGTATCTGTAATAACGGTTTTGGTGAAAGGTGAAAAAATGAAAACAACAGACAGGGCATTGCTCTATATCGATCTGCATTTACATTTGGACGGTTCGTTGTCACTGGACGCGGTCAAACAATTGGCCGCCCTTTCAAAACGGGATCTGCCTGAAGAAGACGAAAAAATTATGGAAAAGCTCATCGTAGACAAGGGACGCCGGAATGCAGGAGGTTCCCCTGGATGCCGGACTGATTTTGTGCTGTATGCGCGGGGATCAAAACCATAAAGAAAACATAGAAACCATCAGGGTTGCCAAAAAATATCTGGGATACGGCGTTTGTGCCGTCGATCTGGCGGGAGCAGAAGCCCTGTTCCCCACCGGGTCTTTTTCGGAAGAATTTAAAAAGATCAGGGAAGAAGGGATCCCGTTTACCATCCATGCCGGGGAGGCGGACGGCCCAGACAGTGTGCGTCAGGCGCTGGATTTTGGCGCCACACGAATCGGCCACGGGGTACGGTCCCTGGAAGATGAGGCGTTGGTCCGCCGTTTGGCACAGGAAGGGACAACCCTTGAGCTGTGTCCGACCAGCAATCTCAACACGGCTATTTTTGAGAGCATGGATCACTATCCGCTCCGGCAGTATCTGGATGCAGGTGTAAACGTCACAATTAATACGGACAACACGTCCGTTTCCAATACGAGCATTCAAAACGAATTTCAGAAATTGGAGGAGACCTTCGCATTGAGTGAGATGGAAATAAAGGATCTGCTGATGAATGCGGCGGAAGCCAGTTTTACCGCTGATGATACAAAAAAGACGTTAAAGGATCAAATACAGGCTTTTTTTACTTTGGAATAAAATGGAAGACGCAATAAGAACAGGAGAGGGATAATGAATAAATTAATTTTAGACATGGATGTGGGGATTGACGACGCGATGGCGCTGGCTTTTGTTTTGGCATCTCCGGAGGCTGAGCTTTTGGGAATTACAGGAACC
>JAQWCN010000178.1 GCA_028705955.1 Eubacteriaceae bacterium | reverse complement strand
ATGGCAGAGGAGTATCAGGCCATCATCAACAAAATCAAGGCAGGAAGGGCCCATGAATTATCTGAATCCGATACATTCTACCTTGGTGCCTGCACAAAAGGTGCGACTTCAAAGACATTACGGAATCAGCCCTACTCCAGCATCCCTGCAAAACAGAGGGCCTTCTGCTTGAAAACTTCGTACATGACCTATATCTTAAACACCTACATCACCCCTGAGAAACGGACCTTCGAATCCATTAAAATCCACAAACAAAATCGAGTCCAATCCTTTGCCGATGGTGTCACCAAGACGATAAACCGATACCGCGGGAAATCATCGACCCAAATTGCAAATGCTGTTGGACTCCCCATCCCGGAGAACCATCGACCAAAGAATTTCGAATCCACTCTTTCATTCCGAATGCTGGGTATCCGCTCAAATCAGGCTGCCGAATTTGAAAAAGCCGGAGTCGAGGTGAAATCAATACGCCTGGAACCCGACAGAAGTTTGAGGGAAACCGTTTCTTTCCCTTCATTCAGCTTCATCGAGATGGCGAAGGAAACCTGGGAGGATGCAGATATTCACGAACGTTTGTCTAACACGAAATATTTCTTCATCGTTTATCAGAAAGATGACCAATATGAATCCTGCAAGAACAGTAAAGATTATGCGGGCATGAGTGATCATATCCATCTTGTCGCATCCACCTTCTGGAGCATGCCCTATGATGATTTAGAAACCGAGGTTCGGGGAGTCTGGCAAAGAACAGTGGATATAATCAACTCAGGGATAGAGACGCGGACATCCGGCCAACGCACCTTCAATAACCTTCCAAAAGGCAGTGAGAACAAAGTCTGCCATATCCGTCCCCACGGCAGGGATAAGTCAGACACCGCACCACTTCCTAATGGCGGTTCATTTACAAAGCAATCTTTTTTTCTTAACTCAAGCTATATCCTTAATGAAGTGATGCAGGCCATCCAAAACAACGGTACGGAATGATTTTCCGTAACAATAAAGGGTACCGGTTTCTCAAAAACACCGGTACCCTTATGGCCTACTCTTTTTCACTTCATCCCTTAATATATCTACCTTCTACAATCGATTTGGTCTTCTTATCAATATAAAATGTCTGTGGTTCAGTCAATCCAATAATTACCAGTGGAACTGTAAGCATATTTCGAAGGGGATTCAGATGGCGTATATATTTTTCATAGGTACCTATCGCAGGATCGAAATTCCCTGCTTTCCTCATCATATCTGTTGCGGTAATAATAATTCCGGCATCGGTTTGAATTGCTTTTTTGACATGATTCAATTCACCTGCCAGGACCGGTTTTAGCAAATTCCACGAAATCATTCCTGAATGGTTGAATCCAACCTCGATTGAAATGGATTTTTTTGCAAAATCTAATCGCCAGTTACATGTCTGATAATCAACATCATTAAAGATATAGCTTTCCTTCTCCCAATCCAAGGCAATCAACCGATTTGCAATCAGATTATTTAATGCACAGGAAATACTTTTCTTGCCTTTGTGCAAATCTTCAAGATATACTTCTATGATATCATCATCGCTTATGCCATCCAGTACACCTTTAACTTCATCCCATAGTGCTTTAAATCTATGATCATTTTCAAATATCACCGATGCATTTCGGAAAGATTTGCAGATATAGTCCACAGAAAAACCTCCACCCATAAATAATGCATTGATTATATCATAAAAAAGGAACCACCTGATGATTAATTTCATGGTGGTTCCACTGCATCACTTTATAAGAAATTTATTTGTTTCCCATATGTGGATTCATCTTCAATCCCTGGACATACTTCAATTGTTTGGATTAACGGCTCTTCTTCTACCTTCTCTGGTTCGCGCTCCATTATAGCATCCAGATAACCCGCCATTCTGGTAATCAATGGGACCACAAGGGCATTTCCCATACAAAAGTAACGGAACCGTTCCGGCATGGTTTTCGTTTTTGTCCAATCATCATCAAAACCTTGAATCCGCTCAGCCTCGACAGGGGTAATCAACCGTAACCTACGCGTTGCTGGATCCTCAACGACATGGGTGCTTCGATTTACTGATGATTCACTGGTCAACATCGTCCGCGCCGGCCGATCCCATGGGTCTGGAAATGCAATAGGCCCTTCGCTAAAGGTATATTGATGACCATTTTTGCTTGTCCTTTGGATTTTTTTCGCACCCTTCAGGTATTCCCATTTTTCGATTGCTTCACCAAGATAAAAGTGCTCATCAACATCTTTTTCCAAAATGTCCTTTATCGGTATAGCGCTTTCAATAATTGGATTAGCCTGTATGGTTGCAAAAACACCGTGTTTCATCACACCCGTATTTTTAAAATCGTGGCTGAAATTATCTGATATTTCAACCAAATCCCGATTGCGTAAAATATTCGTCGTGCTGACGATGTCCGCCGCCTCAATCGGAAAGGCATGGGCAAATAGTCCCTCATGGTTCATGATGGCCTGATGTGAATAGGGTAACAACCGCTTTGCATATCGCGTCCCTCGCCGATATGCGAAAATGAAGATTCTGCGACGCCGTTGGACATTCCCGTATTCTGCCGCATTAATGACCCGCCACTGCACATCATATCCCGCTTCATCAAAACAGGAAAGGATAATACCAAAATCCCTCCCCCGTTGGCTTGCTGGTGATTTTAATAAACGGTCCACATTCTCCAGAAGCACGAAGGCTGGCTTTTTGACGGATAGAATTTCATGTATCTGCCACCACAGGACGCCTTTTTTGCCCTCTATACCTTTACTTCCAGATAAAGAATGTGCGACTGAATAATCTTGGCAGGGAAATCCACCCACCAATAAATTATGGTCAGGGATTATTGATTTATCAATATTTCCAATATCTTCATTAACATGTTTGGGACTATCCCCAAAATGCTGGCAGTAACAATCAAAAGCATGCTGGAGTTTCCGTCCTGGTTCCCATTGATTGGCCCAAACAGTATCCCATTCTTTCGATTGACGTTCGAAGCCCAGGCGAAAACCACCTACGCCTGCAAAGAGTTCACAAATTGTTTTCTCCATAACATCCTCCTTGTTAAGTCTATTATATCAATAAAGCTTAAAAGATCAAAGGATTTATTAAGATTTTAAGATTTTTTTAAGATCGATTTGATGTTACTCCTTTTATACCCAATAGAATAATGCTAACAAAAGTATTCTTGTTATACTCTTTTCCTATTTTGCCAATTCAAAATAATTTCTACGACCATCATACACGACCGAGCGCGGAACACGTTTTGTTTCAAAATTCAATCTCAAAAACAGCAAAAGACCCCAGCAATGACGCCGGAGCCTTCCTCTCACACCAATTAAATTTACCGATCCACAATCCGCCCATCTGTCCCCACAACCACCACCTGCCAGGGGATCATCTTTCCACTATCCATCAGCGCCTGCTTCACCGCATTCTCAATCCCACCGCAGCAGGGGACTTCCATCCGCACCACGGTCAAGCTTTTGATATCATTTTGGGCGATGATGGCGGTGAGCTTTTCAGCATAGTCCACCATATCCAGCTTAGGACAGCCGATGAGGGTCACCTTGTCTTTAATGAAATCCCGGTGGAAATTGCCGTAGGCATAGGCGGTAC
>JAQWCN010000177.1 GCA_028705955.1 Eubacteriaceae bacterium | reverse complement strand
AATCTGCCCAAACGGCACCTGCAGATAATCTGCGATACTTTGAATTATATTCGGGGCCGACTCCATCACGGCATTGAGTTCTTCACCACGCAGCACACCAGACCCCAGGCCCTGGGTCAATTGCAGTGTGGCCGATGAGATCTCCTCGGCGCTGGCCCCGGCCAGGACAAACTGCTTGTTTAGCACCTTGGCAAAATCAACTATTTCTGCATTGCTGCTAAAGGCATCCTTTGCGTTGGCACCGACTCTGGCCACCAGCTCCGCCATGGTGCTGTACTCTGTTCGGCTATTTTGTGCGGCCTGGTAAATCATCTCCTGGAGCTGCCCGGTGGTCTGCATCCCATCATTGATGAGATTGAGCCGGGACGTGACCATGGAGTACTGGTCCGCTATGCTTCCAATGGATTTAATACCCTGGAGCGATGCGTAGCTGGATGCCAAAGACACCACGGCCGCCACCGCTCCTCGTATGCTGCTTGTCAGTCTGCTGGCACTACTCTCGGCCCCATTAAGGCTCTGCGTCAGCTTTCCGCGGATGGTGCTAATCCCGCTTTCTAGCCCCTTTGTGTTGAGCGACGTATCAATAATGACGCGGCCATCTGCCAAATTCTCCACCCCTTTCGTTGGATCATCGGCTCATGATGGCGCTACTTGATCATCTCTACTTGCTTTCCTGCTTTGATTTTAATTTCGAATGTTTTTTTGCAATGCCTGCCCTTGCATCGTACCACCACGCCATGGCACTCGGCCGACGCATCAGCCTCTATTGCCATGATGTATCCGCAATGTGGGCATTTAACCTTCGTCATCATTGCCCTCCATTTCTGCAAAATATTCGGCTAAATCACCGTCGCCCATCAAGATTTCTGCTAGGCGGTCCTTGGCTTCAATTTCTTCCTTTGGTCTTGGCAGTGCATACAATTCCTTCATCCGTTCTAGCTGCTTGCGCTCCTCTTTTGGCATATCCTCAGATATCTCGGCGGCGCGGTACCCCATAATCTTGACAAGTGTGCAATCCTCGGATAACCCGCTAAAAAGAGCCATAAACACCCACCAGTGCATATGGCTCTTGGTCAAATCAATGCCGTACTGCTGCAAAAAAGCCGAAAAAATATAATCCGCATCATGTTCAAAAGAAAATGTTCGTTCTGCGTCGTCCACCTCATCGATGGCCCGCTGCTGCTCTGGCTGCGGCTTTGGCTTCCCACATCGGTAGAAATCCACCACGGCCTCCACCATCTCGTTGGACAGCGGCGGGAAGACCGCCCCCGGGAAGTAAATTTTAAGCGCCTCGGCCGGCACATCCTCCCAGTCAATCAGATCATCATTGATTAGGATATCCAGCTGAATGCCTGCCCGATAGTCAGTGTTGATGGGATAGTCTACCCCGTCAATCATCACTGTATCCGGCGGTCTATCGAGTAGTATGTTCGCCATCAGTTATTCTTCTTAACCTTAGCCGGAGTCCGTTTCACGCTCGGCTTTTTCTTTCCGCTTGGCTTATGGTCCTCCGGCTTAACTGCCTCCTGCACCGGCTTTGGCATCACCGCCTTCATCTCGTCGATAGCTCCATTTACCCATTGTTGTCGTCCGGATAAGATTGCCGTCGCAATATAGGCAATCACCTCCACCATTCGGCGGTGTACCTTAGGCTGCCCACCGCAGATAATATCCGTAGCGCCTTCGCCCAGCACCTCATCAATCACCTCCGTGCATAGGGCCACCACATCGTCGCACTCTCTTTCCTGCCGTTCTAGCTCTGTGCCCATGCATTTTGCAATCCAAGCATCCACAGCCCCGTCATCCTCAACTTCAAAAACAATTTCTTCCCCATTGACGTCAAATGGGACATTCACCAAATCCTTCTTACTCGCATCATATTTAAAACCCATTGCTTATCTCCTATTCCGCTTCGGTAAAGCTTTTCGTTGCCGTGTTAAAAGTCCCCTGGGTTAAGTCCCCAACCTGGTTAAGGTTCCCCTTGACGCTGACCGGTTTCGCACCCTCCCCGGAGTGATCCGACACCTCAACCGACACTCTGATTTTCCGGGCCTTAAACTCGGTTGTGGTATCAGCACTGGCCTTGTCCCACAAATCAACCACGATGATGTCCCGCTCTGCATCAATTCCTGTTAACTGGTTTCGCCCAATCTTATACAAGTTTAAAATCACATCACTATCCTTGATGAGGTAAGAATCAAACGCAAAGGACGGTTCATAATTATCCACCGACGCTGATGCCACCTTATCGTTGATAAAGGCTTCTTTTTCGACATTTGGGTTCGGGCTTTCATCCAGCGTTTTAAATCCTGTCCCCATAACAGCATAGGTTTCTGCCTGCCCCTCTTCCGCTATATTTAAGTATGTCGCAATCTCATAACGTTGCACCTTATTCACTTTCGCCATTGTTTTCTTCCTCCTAGTTTTCCGCCGCTACGCCGCTGGCTTGAAATAAATTAATTCACACTGGATGCGGTATTGCGCCGCGTCCAGTTCTTCTGTGTACAAATACGGTGTGACGGAGGCCTGCATCTCCCAGGCCTCCAACTCTTCTCCCAGGTCCGGCAAATCCCCTGACCTTGTGCAATCCTCTAGCCACCCGGCAAACTTCTCAAAGAATTCGATATTCTCCAAATTCATGATCACATCCGGCCCATAAGGTTCCCGGGATGCAAAGACAAAGGCAAAACGCCTGGTGGAAGACCCATCCACAAACCTCTCCACAATTGGGTTACATGGCGTATTTTCCAACATGTAGGATGCGTAACCGCCCTCCATGTAGTCGACGCCGATTCCCTTGTTAAACTCTTCCAAATACGGGCAGGTCTTGATAAAGTCCCGCACGCCTTTCATGAGTGATGCCATTAGCCTTTCCTTCCGCCGGTGTATCCGGCCACGGCCCGCACGATTTCATCGCCCCGGTCCGCCCACATTCGTGTGACCCAATGCGGCCCGCGCTTGCTGCCATTGCGGTATACCATGTCTTTGTTGGTCACCCGCTTCGGCGCCCGGCCCACCATCACCTTGCCATGCCAGTGATACCTGGAATAAATCACCGGGTAGACAATCTGCACCACTTGCCCGTGACTATTGACGAAAGCGGCTTTTTTCAGCGTCCCATCGCTAAACGGCGCATATGGGTCAGACATTCGGCGTACCTGGCTTGCTAAAAATAGCCCGGCCTTCCCATTCGGGCCCATATTACGCTTGAGTAACATTTTCTGTGTATTGTCGACATTGATGCTTACCATTTCTGCCATTATTTACACCTCACCTCCATGTGCGCAGTGGACAGGCCGCAGTCCGTCAGATCCTCTACACCAACCACCGTGATGGCGCCATCAGCTTCTAGCATATACCGCAGCGCTCGTCCTGTTTCGCCGTAGCTTTTAGTTCCTTTGACCACGAAATCGCCCTTATTTGGCTTAAATCCTCCCAGCCCGTCCACAATATCCTTTCCGATGAAAACAGAGGTGTCAGACACCACCACGGCCGTTTTATCTACCATTGCGTATGTCTGCGCCCCCTGCCACGTCACCGGACCGATGTGGACGACCATCGGAGGACTCTCGCCCATGGGCCGCACTACTGTTATCTCAGCATTGGTACGCATGGTCAATCCCTCTAAATAGCAGGCCGGTGTTGGCCAGGTATTGATAGGCCGCCTT
>JAQWCN010000176.1 GCA_028705955.1 Eubacteriaceae bacterium | reverse complement strand
CTTTGTGGTTGCCACGCTGAGCCCTTACCTGCATGGAGCCCTGCTGCCGGCCATCGTCTTTGGCTTCTGCGCCGTCTATTCCTACTTCGGCGGCGGCTTCTGGGATATGTCCATGGTCTTCATGCCCATTGTAGTACCTCTTGCCGATGCTTTGGGGGTCAACCCGCTGCTTCCCTGCGCCGCCCTTGTCTGTGCAGCAGCAGCAGGAAGCACCACATATGTATGTGGTGATGCGATCATGATCACATCCCGGGCCATCGACATCAAGCCCTATTATCAGATGCTGGGAACTTTGCCTTATGCAATCATCAGCTATGTTCTTACTGTTATCTGCTTCATCGTGGCAGGCTTCATAGCATAATATTCGCCCTTTGACCGCCGCCCGGCACAAAGTCTTTCTTCCGGACAGAGTGCAGGGCGGCCATAACATTTATGAGGTTATTATGAACAATCAACTTGCCTCCATTCTGGATTCTTACCGGGAGGAAATGATAGAGACCCTTTGCACGCTGGTGCGCATTCCTTCCGTTTTATCGGAAAGCAGGGAGGGTGCTCCTTACGGGTTGCCGATAAAGGAGGCCCTTGATGCGGTTCTTGCTCTGGGGAAAGAAAAAGGATTTGAATCCGTCAACTATGATAATCACGCCTGCGAAATAAATCTTCCTTCCCCCACCTCCGAATCAGTGGCCGTTGTTTCCCACCTTGACGTGGTCCCTGCCGGCAGCGGCTGGACACGGGACCCCTTTGGCGGAGAATACATTGATGATAAAATCTACGGCCGGGGTACGGTAGACGACAAGGGACCACTCGTGGCCGCCTTTTATGCCTGCCTGGCTATCTGGGAAAGCGGCCTTCCCCTTACAAAAAAAATCAAACATATCATCGGCACAAACGAAGAATCCGGCAGTTTTCCCTGCCTCGAGTATTATAAAGCCCATGCCCAAGTGCCTTCGGTGGGGATTGTCCCTGATTCCTGGTTTCCTGCAGTCTATGCGGAAAAAGGTTTCCTGAGCTATCAATTCCGGAAGGAGTTTGCCGACGATGAAACGGGGCCCATCCGGCTTATTTCCATCAGGGGCGGCGAAGCCCTCAACATGGTTGCGGCAGAGGCAAGGGCCAGGCTGGAAGTCGTCACAGAAAGCTGTGACAGTCCTGCAACCGGCTTATTTGAAGAGAAAATCTTCGCGGCTCTTTCATCCTATCAAAGAAAAGACCGGGTAGAAGTCCGGCGTGATGAAAATATTTTTACCATTACTGCCAATGGAATAGCAGCCCACGCTTCTACCCCCGAGCTGGGTGAAAACGCCATATCCCTGCTTCTGGACTTCCTTGCCTTCCTGTGCCCTCTGATCCTCCCCAGTTTTTCACCGGTTTGGGATACCATTGAAAAACTGGTCCCTGCTATCGGAAAAGATACCAATGGTGCCGGTATGGGCATTTCTTACACCGACTCAACAGGCGACCTGACAAACAATGTGGGGTTAATCTCCTTTAGGGAAGGACTGTTTACCCTGGGAATGAACCTTCGCAGCCCGGTTACCTATCTGAAGGAAGAGCTTGAATCGACCCTAATGGCTGCAGCAAGCAGCCTGGACATGGAATACAGCCTGCTAAATTACAATCCCCATTATTATATCCCCAAGGACGATCCTCTCATGTGCCTTTTAATGGATGTTTACCGGGATATTACCGGCGACCTGACCTCCCAGCCGAAAGCCCACGGGGGTGGTTCTTACGCAAGGATTTTCAACAACTTCGTGCCCTTCGGCCCCTCCATGCAGGACGAACCCCTTGTGTTCCATAAGCAGGACGAATACATCACCGGTCAGCGCCTTCTGCTGCTTTCAAAGATTTACGCAGAAGCGCTGTACCAGCTTGCCCGATAAAATAAGCCTGTCCCTTCACAGATTTTCACCTTTCAGGTAAAGGAGGTACCATGGAAAACAACAACTATGCAGACATTCTTTTGACAGGAGGCAGTTTCTTCTGCGGGAAAGACCTGGACAACGCAGTGGATTTTATCGCCGTCAAAGATAATAAAATTCTGGCCATAGGAACCGCCAAAGATGCGGAGCACTACATCGGCAAGGATACGGTTGTAAAAAAGTACACAAAAGACCAACTCATCATGCCAGGCTTTTTTGACAGCCACACCCATATCATTTCCGCCGGCATGGCGGACAAATATCCCAACTTCGGCGGCTGCAAAACAGAAGATGAAACCGCCCGGGCTGCCAAGGCCTATGCGGATACCGTTCCGGACGAAGAGTGGATTTTTGGCTTTAACTGGTATCACGTCTACTGGGGGCAGGAAGAGCTTCCCACCTGCAAAACCCTGGACAAATACATCCCTGACCGGCCCGTTATGCTGACAGATGCGGAAGGGCACGGCATCTGGGTCAACACAAAAGCCATGGAGCTCTGTGGCATTACCAGGGATACTCCGGATCCCCCCTTTGGCGGCATCGAACACTTCCCCGACGGGGAACCAAGCGGTTTCTTACACGAGATGGCCATCGGCCTCATCGCCCGGGTAGCATATAACCTGGATGACGAAATAGAAAAGGGCTTTATCCGGGATTATATGAAGAGGGCGAAGACTATCGGCATCACCGGTGCCAACGACATGCTCCCCTATTATGGAAACGATATGGGGAAATACCGTTGCTTTTCCGAGCTTGATAAAAACGGCGAATTCACCCTCCGGCTCCACTGTGCTCCCAATCTTTTTGGGGACCTGGACGAGGTGAAAGAAGCTGCAAAGATTTATGACACCGACAAATTCCAGATCCGCCTTTTAAAGGCTTTCATCGATGGCGTTCCCACCACCTACACTTCCCTCATGCTTGAGCCCTTCATCGACAACCCGTCCACCAAAGGAGGCACTCTTTGCGATCTGGACCTTTTGAAGGAAAAAATTGAGGAAGCCCATTCCAAGGGGCTCTCCGTCCGGCTTCACTGCTGCGGCGACGGAGCCACCCATTATGCGCTTGATTGCTACGAGGGAGCCATAGAAAAATTTGGTGATACCGGTTCCCGTCACGCAGTGGAGCATGTGGAAACCACCATTCAAGCGGATATCGACCGCTTTGCCCGGCTTCCTGTAATCGCTTCCATGCAGCCGGAACACCTGGCCATGACAGATGTCTTTGCTGAGAATCCCTATCTGGTCCGTTACAACGAAAGGCAAAAGAAGTTCTGCTGGCCCATCAAGTCCATCATGTATGCCGGGGCTGTAGTATCCTTCGGAAGCGACTGCCCCGTGGTGACAAACAATCCTTTTGTGGGTATCTATCGAGCCGTGACCCGGGTGCATAATGATGGTGAACCCAAGGGGGGCTGGAACCCTGAACAGAAAGTCACCATGGCCGAAGCCCTGCATGCCTACACCTATAACGGGTATTACGGGGTCAAACGTGAAAAGGAACTAGGCACCCTGGAACCGGGAAAGTTAGCAGATCTCATCGTCATCGATCAGAATCTCCTCACCATTCCCCATGAAGAAATCCGGGGCAGCAATGTAATCTTCACCATGATAGACGGCAAAGTGGTTTACGAAAAATAGACGATCCCATAAGCCAAGTTCAGTTTTTGAGAAACCGGCAAGCGTTGGGGCGCTTGCCGTGCTTACACTTAGCGTAAACCGCCCACTGCGGTGAACTTGCTATTTCTTCCTATGCCGG
>JAQWCN010000035.1:3529-15417 GCA_028705955.1 Eubacteriaceae bacterium | reverse complement strand
TCGGATGGATCCCGGCGCATCGCCTGAATAAACTGGCCAATGATATTATCCCGGTTATCATCCAGAATGCGATCGACATCCAGATCTGGTTTTAATTCATCATCTTCAATTTCAATATAATAAAAAAGATGAATACATTCGTCAATCAGCCACTTCACCGAAAGGGATGTATCACGATATCCCTTTAAATGAATACGGTAATAATTAACCATTCGTTCTTTTTCCGGTGCAATTTTTAAGCAGGCTTCCCTAAGATTATCAATGGACATTTCTGGCGTTACTTCTATTGTTGCATCTACAAATTGGCGTTTCTGAGTTGAAACAAAATGTGTGGTGCAGCGATGCTGCTCAATTTGACCAACAATAATGCCATGGTCCCCGCGGTCTTTAAAACTTAATGGTTCCGGGCAGCCACAGTAAGCCACCCGCCTTGTTAAGAAGTCACTTTTATGAATGTGTCCCAAAGCAACATAATCAAAATAATCAAATTTTGATATATCGATTGGCATTAATTCTGATTGCGAATTATAGGCATCACCATGAAGCATCAAAATATTATTTTCTTCTTCTTTCAAGCTCATATGGTCATTAAATGGTATATTTGTATACGTGTCTTTTACCCACCCCAAGCCAAAAATGCGTGTTTGCCATTCCGGAAAATATAAATCTGACATTTTATCCTTATCAAATAAATAAACATTTTCCGGCCACTGGATCAACCCATAAAGGGTGAATTGGCTATAATAATCATGATTTCCCGGACAAATAATTGTCTTGGTCATGGTTAGTTTTCCCAATTTTTGTGCCACCCGTTTGATTTCTCCGATTTCAATTTCCTCTGTATCAAATAAATCTCCGCTAATTAATAAAAAATTTATTTTATTTTTTTCCGCCGTATTAATAATTTTTTCAAATGTCTTCCAAAGGTCATTTCTCGTATTGTTTCCAAATATTTCATTGCGATTTGAAAAATGGAATTGACGTCCTAGGTGAAGATCACCTGTATGTATGAATGATACTTTCATTAAACGTATGATTCCCTCCATTACAGAATTATAGTTATTATAGCATAGCCTCTTTAAAAAATCAGTATTCTAATCAATTATAATAATCGGTTTCAAATTAAAAAGATTTTAAAGAAAGGCTTGACTTTTTTAATTAAAGCCGATATGATAGTCACAATACATCGACAGGGAGTAGTAAAAATACTGGATCATTCAGAAAGCCATTGGTTGATGTGAAATGGTTGTGAATGTATTTTGAACTGGCCCTTGAGTAGCATGCTGAAGTAAACCAGTAGGCATCGCCGGAACCCAACCGTTATTATGGGAGGATATAATCTTCTGCTGAAGACGTATCTGTTAATGAGACAATCAAGCATGATTGTAAAATAGAGTGGTACCGCGTAAGAAACCTTTCGCCTCTATGTCGTTCTGATGACATGGAGGCTTTCTTCATGTCTGGCCTGTCTATAAATGTTATAAGGAGGAATCTACTATGATGAATTATAAAAAATACCATCGGGGCTACTTTATGCCTCCGGAACCGTCCCACAATTGGGTCAAAAAAGAATATATTGATAAGGCTCCAATTTGGTGCTCTGTCGATTTGCGTGATGGAAATCAAGCCCTGATTGTTCCCATGAGTTTAGAAGAAAAAATAGACTATTTTCAATATTTGGTCAAAGTCGGTTTTAAAGAAATTGAAGTTGGGTTTCCCGCCGCTTCTGAAACAGAATACCGATTTTTAAGGGCTCTAATCGACCAGGATCTTATTCCTGATGATGTCACCATTCAAGTTTTGACACAAGCCCGGGAACACATTATTAAAAAAACATTTAAGGCATTGGATGGATGTAAGCACTCGATTGTCCATTTATATAATTCAACATCTTTAGCGCAACGGGAACAAGTTTTTAGAAAATCCAAGGATGAAATTCTTAAAATCGCTGTTGATGGTGCCCAATTGCTCAACACATTGGCAAAAGAAACGGAAGGCCATTTTCAATTTGAATATTCCCCGGAAAGTTTTACCGGAACAGAAGTTGACTATGCCCTGGATGTCTGCAACGCCGTTCTTGATGTTTGGCAGCCAACGCCGGACAATAAAATTATTATCAATTTACCGGTAACGGTATCCATGTCTTTACCCCATGTTTATGCCAGCCAAATTGAGTACATGTGTAACCACATGAACTATCGCGATAATGTGATCATTTCCCTCCATCCCCACAATGACCGTGGATGTGCCATTGCCGATTCAGAGCTGGGACTTCTTGCCGGTGCAGACCGTATTGAAGGAACGCTCTTTGGAAATGGTGAACGCACTGGTAATGTAGATATCATTACCCTCGCTTTAAACATGTATACCCATGGCGTTGATCCCAAACTTGATTTTAGTAACTTACCTGAAGTAACTGAAGCTTATGAACGCAATACCCGGATGCATGTTTATGAACGTCAACCCTACAGTGGCGCATTGGTGTTTGCGGCGTTCTCAGGATCTCACCAGGATGCCATCGCAAAGGGGATGACTTACCGTGATGAACAGCATACCACCCAATGGAATGTTCCTTACCTCCCCATTGATCCGACAGACCTTGGCCGAAAATACGAAAAAGATGTGATCCGTATTAATAGTCAATCCGGAAAAGGGGGCATTGGCTATATTCTGGAACAAAAATATGGATATGAACTTCCTAAAAAAATGCGTGAGGATCTTGGTTATACCGTTAAATCTGTTTCTGACCATAAACACAAAGAGCTTTCGGCAGAAGAAGTGTACAAAATCTTCCATGATACCTACGTCAATAAAGAAGATCATGTCATTTTGCCCGAGTATCACTTCACCCAATTACCTGAAGGCCGTATCCATACCGATGTCGTCTGCGAACGGGACGGTGTCAAAACCCAATGCTCCGGAGAAGGGAACGGACGGTTTGACGCAGTTTGCAATGCCGTTAAAAGTATTATGAATACCCCCTACACCGATTTAAAATACAGCGAACACGCATTGGAACATGGTTCAACCTCCCGGGCAGTCGCCTATGTTGGCATTACATTAAAAGGAAATGGAACGGTTTGGGGCTCCGGTATCGATAATGATATTATCGTTGCTTCCATTAAAGCTTTTGTATCTGCCATTAACCGTTCTATAAAATAATCATATTATTAATAAAGGGAAAAGCAAAGAAGATTCTTCGCTTTTCCCTTTATCTTTATATTGTTGTTGACTATTTATTGGCTTTTCGACGAAGGATTATTTGAACCTGGCATAATAATGTCGTATCCTGATTGATTATATCAATCCGATAACAATCATCTTTCATCTCTTTATAATTTGCTTGAATGACATCTCCATAAAACGCCTGTTGTTTATAAACTAAATCGGCCGAAGCCAATTCAGAATCCCGAATCCGTTTGAGGGGCAAAGTTTCAATGGCCCATGCCAGATATTTAACATGATTGACATGGCCGTTAAAATCAATATCCAGATAACGAACCTGAAATTGTTTTTCCCCTTCCCATTTTTTTACCCGGCAAAGATGCGGCATTTTATAAGTTTCCTGGCTGTCAAACGCCTCATAAACAGCGTTTTCCGGAACATTCTCTACTCTTAATATTTTATTGTTCTGTTCCCTGTCAAGCATCATCCAATGTGTTTTTCCCTCTGCCAGTTTTTTTCCTTCCAGGCTTTTCATTGTAAAGCGACGATGGGACAAAAAACCTCTCACTGAAACGGCTTCAGTTTCCAGCAAAACAGTGTCACAAAACGATGGATAAGTCATAAAATCAATATGATACTTAACCAGAAACCAGGCTAATCCTTTTTGATCCAAAACTTCCGGTCCAACGCCCAACGCATTACTTTGTTCCTGACTCGTTTGTTGAAAATAATTGAGTAATGCAACCGGCGATAGATGGTAATCACACGTACAATCATAACTATTAATCTGTTGTTCTTTTGTATATATCTTTCCCAATTTATTTGTCCTTTATTATCGATCACGCTCTGAAAGGGCGGCCGCTACCATTTTTTTTATTTCTGGATTCCATTTCTTGTTCATGCGTTCAATACTCTGCATCTTGTACTGCCGTGCCAGGCTCATTTGAACTTCGAGATATCCTGATTGATGTATTAAACCGGCCATTTGTCTGGCATACGTTTTTTGAAAATGGAGCACTCTTTCTTTCATTTCCATGATCATGGCATGTTGCCCCAATTTCAAATCATCATCCATTTGATCCATTTCATTTAAGATTTCAAGTCCCCATTCTCTCAACTGGATTTCCTCCCCATTTTTGGTGAGGGTCATTTGGGTATCAAATGCATTTGATGCCGTTTTATCCTCATTAACAAGGCCTTCTTCCTGCCAATTTTTGTATGGATTTTCCGCTTTGATCAAAAGATAAATCATATAAACCCGCATAAATGATAAATCTGTTTCGGAAATGCCACAAGCATCAAACGGATTGAGGTCCATTGTTCGGATTTCAACATATTGAATGCCATCATTTCTTAAAGAATCCAATAGATGATGAACATTTTTAGGCTTTAAACGAATCTGTGTATAAAGTTCTTTCGGTTCTGATAATTTTCCATTATCAACAAAACCCTGTACATCTTGTACAAAATGTTTTACGGAATCGTATCGGGGAAATAAAGGAACCGGATTCTTATATCCCATTGAAGAATTACGCAAAGAGACACCATTTAACGTATAGTGACCATTATGACCATCACTTAACTCCATCCGTATGTCTTGATCTTTTAAAAAACTATTGTGTGCCGCCATACTGCATCCGGTCAAATAAATAATCAACCAGCGCGTTCTTAAGTAATTGCGGATCACTTTTAAATATAATGTGTCAGAAAAATCTTTTAAAGAACCCCCATCTCCCAAATGACTGTATAATTTCTGAATCATATCTTTTGAAAAAGAAAAATTAAAATGAATACCTGATATAAGTTGTTTTTTTGCTCCATATTTTTTGACCAGTGCCTGCCGGTAATCCATTGCTTTTTGAGCTTCTGCTCCTCCTTCATATTGGGCAATAGGGATTTTATTTTCATTCGGAACAATTCCTGGAATGGATTGCGGCCAAAAAAACTCATTATCCGGTATCGTATAATTAACAATGTCACAAAGACCTGATAATTCTTGATAAGCAGCTCGTGGTCCTGACATAATGGGTGTTACTATCTCAATTTGGCTTTCAGAAAAATCGGTTGTGATCAATGGATTTTTGAGTTTATTGCCAAACGCTTTTGGATGTGGCGTCAAGGCAAGACTTCCTTCTGCTGTTACACGCAAACCTTCCCGTTCAACACCGATGCCACAATCTAATAAGTCTTTGGTATTCGTATATCGTTTCAAATGTTCTATATCAAATTTTATATCACTATTATTTTTCATTGCATTATTATAGCATATAAAATAATAAAAAAAACAACAGGCCATTTTGCCTGTTGAAATTTTTTAAATGGTCGGAGTGAGAGGATTTGAACCTCCGGCCTCATGGTCCCGAACCATGCGCTCTACCAAGCTGAGCCACACCCCGCTATATTGTTTTGCCTTAACTTCATTGGAATACCAATTGCAAATCAACGAAAGTTATTGTAATATATAGTTGATTAAAAATCAAGTATTTTTTAGGAGTTATTAATGGAAATTATTAAAATACATTTTAAACAACGGGAAAATATGATTGAAATTACCGATAAACTCAAGCAATACGTTGTTGATAATCAAATAAAAGATGGTTTAATTGCACTTCAAGTTCCTGAACGTTCAGTTGGGCTGACCATTGCAGATGCCAGCAATGCCTCTATCGAACGGGATTTTTTAAAAAAACTGAATCATCTTCTTCCACAATACGATGGCATGCAGTATACCGGACCGGCCACTCCAGGAATAAAAGCCAATATGATTGGACAATCTTTACAGCTCATGGTTCAGGAAGGCACTTTAATTTTAGGATTACACCAGGGTGTTTTCGCTTTTGATTTTAACGGATTTAATCAAAATCGCCAGATTTTTCTTACCCACTTTGGTTCAAAACTCCTGAAAGGTGAACAAGCTCATGTGCCTACAGCCTTACAATCCTTTAATCAGGAACTGGCCGCACAAGAAGCAAAAGAAAAAGAAGACCTTGACCGTGTTGTTGAAGAAATGCGTAAAGAATACCAGGAAAAACAGAAAAAAGCAGCATCACAATCAAAGGAGAATCGTTCTAAAATAAATGATAATCTAATATAATTGGTGTATAATACAATTATATCGTAAAAATATTGTATAATCTTTGAAAGGAAAAACCATGTCAAAAACAAAATCCAAAAAATCCAAGAAAAATAATAATTATAAGAAACAAAATTCTACTGTTAAAGAACACCAAACGATTAAAACGGGCCATCGTATCGGTGCAATGGTTTTGGTTATTGCACTCATTATTGGGATGATTGCCATGTACGGGCTTCAATAAACGGGTGACCCGGTGACCATCACAATTATTGCCGTTGGAAAATTAAAAGAAATCTTCTGGGAAAAAGCATGTGATGAATACATTAAGCGTCTTTCACGCTATTGCAAAATAAAGATTATCGAAATCCATGATGAAAAAGTTCCGGCTGGTGCGGGTGCGGCCGAAATAGAGATAGCCACAAAAAAAGAATCTGAGGCGATCTTGAGACACCTTTCTTGTCGTCGTTCTAACACCCTAGTAACACTTGAAATAAATGGGATTCAAAATGATTCCATAGCTTTCGCAAAAAAAATGGATTCTTTTATGGTGAACGGTATTTCTCATTTCACTTTTGTTATCGGTGGCTCAAATGGGTTACATCATCAAATTATTGAAAAATCTCAATGGCATCTCTCTTTTTCCCAAATGACATTTCCACATCAGCTTTTTCGCATTATGTTATTGGAGCAAATTTACCGGGGATTTAAAATTAACCACCACGAAACTTATCACAAATAGCGTTTTAGAGAATCGACAAAGTTTTCGATTCTCTTTTTTATCTACATCACAGAAGGAGAACCACCATGTCTGAAAATTCGATTCAAGAACGGGGTGCCACTGCAAAAAATGCCAGTTTTAAGTGTGCAGACACCAGCACTTCATCCCGTAACCATGCCCTTAATGCCATCGCAGACGCTTTGGATCATCATCGTGCTGCGATTAAACAAGCAAATGCTTCCGATATCAAACGCAGTCAAGCTGAAAAACTGGCCGCCCCTCTGTTAAAACGTCTGGCCTTTGACGATGCCAAGATTGACAGTGTTATTCAAGGTATTCGGGATTTAATTGTATTGGATGATCCCATTGGGCAAACGAAACTGGCGACAGAGCTTGATACCGGGCTTGACCTGTACCGGGTAACCTGTCCAATTGGTGTCATCGGCATTATCTTTGAATCCCGTCCCGACGCCTTTGTTCAAATTTCAGTCCTGTGTTTAAAATCCGGTAATGCCGTTTTACTTAAAGGCGGCCGGGAAGCACTGGAAACCAATCGAATTTTATATCAAATCATCTCCAATGCAACAGCCCAAATTGGCTATCCGGATCATTGGATTCAAAACCTTGAAAGCCGGGAAGATGTTTCGGATATGCTCGCTCTGGATGACACCATTGATCTCATTATCCCCAGAGGATCCAACGCTTTCGTTCGTTATATTATGGAGCATACAAACATTCCCGTCATGGGTCATTCCGAGGGTCTTTGTCACGTTTATATAGACGCTTCTGCAGATCCTAAAAAGGCAATTCCTGTTGCCGTTGACGCCAAATCACAATCCGTTGCCGTGTGTAATGCAGAAGAAACATTACTCATCCATGAATCCATTGCACCTGTGATTCTTCCCCCTTTAAAAAAAGCTATGGATGCAGCAGGTGTCCATTTGAGGGGTGACTTGGCCGTGCGAAATATCATCGACGCCGAAATAGCCAATGATAGTGATTGGCAAACTGAATATTTGGATTACATCCTTTCGATTAAAATTGTTAAAAATCTTTCAGAAGCCATCGACCATATTAACCACTTTGGCTCTGGTCACACGGATGTTATTGTTACAGAAGATTTAGAAAGTGCCCGAAAATTTACTGCTCAAGTTGATTCAGCCGGTGTTTTTGTCAATTGCTCAAGCCGGTTTGCCGATGGTTTCCGCTATGGTTTTGGTGCGGAAGTTGGCATTTCAACCGCTAAGCTCCACGCCCGGGGCCCTGTCGGTCTTGATGGTCTTGTCAGTTATAAGTACAAACTGCTTGGTCATGGCCAAATTGTAGAAGACTATGAAAATGGGTCTAAACACTTTACACATCGTCCTCTTCATCAGCAATGCCCGTTATAAAAGAACACTTCCTACAGATTTTCATATCCGACTTGCAAAAACAGCTTTCAAAATGTACACTTATTTTGAGAAATATCAAAAAACGAACAGAGGTAGCAAATGCTTGAATTAAAAAACATTTCTTTTGAAGTTGAGGATGAAAAAGAAATCCTCAAAAACATTAATTTAAAAATTGATACTGGAAAATTCATTGTCATTACCGGCCCTAATGGAGGTGGGAAATCGACACTTGCCCGGGTCATCGCTGGCATTCAGAAACCAACGGAAGGACAAATCTTTTTTGAAGGTCAGGATATCACCCATGCTGATATCACTCAACGCGCTCAAATGGGGATTAGTTTTGCTTTTCAGCAACCCGTCCGTTTTAAAGGGCTCACCGTTTTTGATCTGATTTCTACCGCCGCTGGACGGGATCTCAATCAAACTGAAGCTTGCAAATATTTATCAGAAGTTGGCCTTTGTGCCAGAGATTATATTAACCGCGAACTTAACGCCAGCCTTTCCGGCGGAGAAATCAAACGCATCGAAATCGCTTCCGTCCTGGCTCGGGGTACAAAGCTTTCTATTTTTGACGAACCGGAAGCCGGTATTGATCTCTGGAGTTTTAAAAACCTGATTGATGTCTTTAAGAAAATGTACGCGGCAATCAATGGCACCATTATTATTATTTCCCATCAGGAACGTATTTTAAAAATTGCCGACGAAATCATCGTTCTGGCAGATGGTAATATAATCAGCCACGGCTGTCGTGACGAAATTCTTCCAAGACTGTTATCCGGAACCGATAAAGTTGATTTTTGCCCATATCAGAAACTGGAGGATTAACCATGGATCAACAAACACAAGAACAAATTGCAAAAACTTTACTCAAAGATGTCTCCGATATTGATGGCGTCCCTCAAGCAGCGTATAATATTCGTGAAAACAGTACGTGTGCAGGACGAATGTCCACCGAAACTATAAAAATTGAAAGCAAAACGGATAAATCCGGTATTGACATCATTGTTGCCCCAGGAACAGTACAAGATAAAGTATATATTCCCGCCCTGGTTACCTGTAGCGGCGTTCATGATCTGGTCTATAATGATTTTTACATTGGTGAAAATGCAGATGTCACCATCATTGCTGGCTGTGGTGTAAACACGGATGGATGTGATGGTTCTGAACACAATGGAATTCACCGATTTTTTCTTAAACCAGGTGCCAAAGTGTTATATATTGAAAAACATATTGGTATGGGTGATGGCAGTGGAAAACGCGTGATCAATCCAGAAACCTACGTAGAAATGGAAGAAGGTTCTACCATGGAAATGGATACCACGCAGATTAAAGGTGTTGATTCTACCAAACGAACGTGCACTGGCATCGTCGGTCCAGATTGTACTTTAATCGTCAAGGAAAAAATCATGACCCATGGACAGCAATCCGCTGAAACATCCTTTAAGGTTGATCTCAATGGTGAAAACTCCAGCTGTACGCTTAGTTCCCGAAGTGTAGCCCGGGGTCATTCACACCAACGCTTTCTTTCCGAAATCAACGGTAATGCGAAATGTGCGGGACACTCCGAATGTGATGCTATCATTATGGACCACGGTGTTGTATCTGCTATTCCCCGTATCACGGCCAACCATCTGGATGCCGCACTGATCCACGAAGCCGCCATTGGAAAAATTGCCGGAGACCAAATCATCAAACTTCGGACCTTTGGGTTAACAGAAAAGGAAGCAGAATCCAAAATTATCGATGGATTCATGCGATAAAGGAGGATGCCATGGAAAGTAAAATAATTATGGACAGCTGTGTCGATTTTAATGATGAAGCTTTTGACCCCGATTTTGACTATCAACGCATCCCGTTTAAAATCCTTATCGATGACGAAGAGATTATTGATCATCATGTTAATACGGCCCAGCTCATTGATAAAATGCGCATGAGTAAGAAAAAAATTGGAACGGCTTGTCCCTCTCCCAACGACTTTTTAGCTGCAATTGATCCGGATAAAAACAATTATATCGTGACCATTTCCAGCCTATTAAGTGGATGCCATAATAGCGCAATGATGGCTCAAAAAATGGCAGAAGAAAAAGGAATAAAAGGAAACGTTCATGTTTTTGATTCCTTAAGTGCTGCGACGGGCGAGAGTTTAACCATTATGAAAATTACTGAGCTGATCAAGCGCGGATTATCCCCAATAGATGTAATTCCCATCGTCCGGGATTATATTGCCAATATGAGTACGTATTTTTTACTCAATTCCCTAGATAATCTTGCTAAAAATGGGCGTATTCGTCATACTGTTGCCTTGGTTGGCAAAGTTCTTAAGATTGCCCCTATCATGATGGGCAATCAAGGTGAAATTGAACTGAAGGAAAAAGTTCGGGGCAAGAAAAAAGCCTTTAACCGATTGGCCGAAATTATTTATAGTGAAGTAGAAGACGCCAGTGAACGCATTTTGGCGATCACCCACGTCAATGCTCTGGCTCAGGCTGAAAAACTTCGGGATGACATTGCAACACATGTTCATTTCAAAGATATTCTTATTTTTGAATCCAGCGGTCTTTCTACCGTTTATGCCGATAATGGCGGCGTTATTATTTCTTATTAAAAAGCCAAAAGCGGTCCGGACATGATCCGAACCGCTTTTTTATTTGCACCGAACCGGCATAAAGAGAATCTAACAAACTCTGCAGATTGTGATGTTTTAAACTGGATTTCCCCGCACCAATCGACTACACAACGCAATCATCCGTTAAATCCGTCAAATCCATCACCAGCGTCTGAAACAACGTCGGAACACCAGCTTAAACACGATTCTTCCCTTTATCCGCATATCCCGCATGGCCGGACACTGTAATTTCATTCGTTCTGATATGATGCGTCACTTCAATCAATGGCATCACCCCCTTATATTTTTGCATTAAAAAACCACCTTCCTTTCGGTTGGTGGCCATCCTACAACACCGCAATAATAGATTCCAATACAATTTCAAACCCTCGCCTCGGCCCAAAAACTGCTTCTCCTTAGCCATCCGGCTGTTTTCCTCAAGAAAATGAACGCCAGAAAGCGTAATACCCGCCGTGTCCATCATCGTAATTACCGGGTCGTCCTTTGTCCTGCAATGCAAAAATCCGCGTAGATAACCCGCTTCAATCAACTCATAAATAATCTGCTTCCAATACCCCTTAGGAATCGTAAACAATTTACACCCATAACACATGTCCGAAAGCTCCGGCGTTTTACCTTGTTTCATTACCTCGTACATATAGCGCAAAATCTTATACATAATCACATCCATATCATCCTTCGCCATCGTTCTCCTCCATTCTTTTGCAATAAAAAACCACCTTTTCAGGTGGCTCAGTTATGTTTCCGATCAGAGAAAAAATCTCTCCAGTACGGATTTTCTTTATCAAATATTTCTTTTTCTTCCTTGGTCAGTTTTTCTGGGTAATCCGAAAACATATTATAAACCTTGATTTTGTCAAAAGTAAAGACCCATTCACCAATTATATCCGGGTTGTCAAGCCAGAAAACTTT
>JAQWCN010000035.1:0-3429 GCA_028705955.1 Eubacteriaceae bacterium | reverse complement strand
GCCTCCAACCCCCTTCACTTGGTTTTTTACATCTGTATTGATATAACCGAGGAGTACCCTCTCAAAACTATTCATATTCCATGGACTAATTAATCCATGTTTCCCGTTAAACTTCTTGCTTTACTTCTTGAAATATTCCCTTCATTTAGGCAATCTTCTCTAATATATCCTTCTTTTCAATTTGGATGACGCGATCTTTAAAACCTTTTTTGTCTAACTCAAAAACAAATGCCTCTCCCTTTCCGAGAACATCTACAATCCAGCCGATACGGCCATCCTTTAATTTTAATTTATCAAAGCATTCATATTTCATGAGAACCCATCCAATCTAATCAATATGCACAGTTGTTAATCGCATTTCACCATTATTCTTATCATCGATCCAAGCCGTTAATACCTTCGCTGTTTTTCCGTTTGGTCCCTTAATATCCACAATCACTTCATAAGTCATTCCCCAACCTTTGTTGCCTTTTTCAATTGATGAATACCGCTTCACATTCTTATAAATTTGATCGATAAGTGATTTGTAATTAGTCAAATCATAGCCAAGCGCTTGCTTAAAAGCCTTCGCCTTATCTGGCTGCTTGTCGGGGGTGACTGCATATTCCGAAAACTTCGCATCTGGAATGACAACACTATCTGCTTTAGAAAGTGTATTAACTATACCACCTTTCTCCGCCTTCCGTCTTAACTTTTCCGCCTGCCGCTTCTCGCCCAAGCTGCGCTTCTTTTGCCGCTCCCATTTCTCAGTCGTACCGCCCTGATCGATATGGTCAAGCCAAGCGTTATACTCCTCTCGATCCATCGGCACCGGAACAATCGCACACCTACAATTTGGATGCATTGGAAATAGCGGATGGTCCGGGTTACCGATATCGGCACCCTTAACCTTAAAGCGCTTCCCGTCCAGCGGCGCACAAATATCGCAGGCCGATGGCTCTGCCACCCACTCATACTCCGTGATACCTTCCTTTTTATATTTTGAAATAGCAATCTCACCCTGAATCCGTGAACTTTCCGTCCGCATCAGCCGCTTCGCTTCCGCTTTCGTCGTGTTAAACTGCCGGCGAAATTCCCTTTAATCAGACCCTCGAAACTTTCCGCATCCTTTCGGATTTCTTTTTCATTTTCACCGGACAGTCCCCCTGCCATCTCAAACGGCAGACCCATCTTATTAGCGATTCGCGTTTTTTTACCGAAGCGACCTGATATCCCTCAATCTGAGTTTTCAATGCATCCACGTCAGCGTCATAATCCTTGATGCATTTGTTCACATCTTCTTATTCATTGGCTGTGATAATTTCCCTAACTGTTGGCAATACCGGTTTTTTCATTTTTGCCGCGCGCATATCGCAAGCCAGTAACTGCTGCCCATTTGCTCCGTCAATAACCACCTTATTCCATTGCGCATTCCGAAGAAACTTCATAATCCATCGGTTACTCGCCCGCACAGGTCTGCAATCAATGGCCTCCACAAACACCTTCCCCGTTGTTGTCTTCACAGCGATAGCCATTGCGGCATTTGTTCCGTCGTGTCCATACTTCACACCCACAAACAATTTTCCCCTCAGCTTCGGGAGCGTCTCTGCCGCTAATCCTGTCCACTCTTTCCTGCTGATGGCCGACTTCTGATTATACCTGATCCATAACCCGAGACGTTGGATATTAAAATCAATATCATCGTCCCCCACTTCGTCCGCCACTGAACGTTCAGACAAAATTGTTCCCAGCGAAGGATTTGTTTCATACCACAAATCACGGTCGTGCGGGTCAGACTGCTCCTCAATTGACCATTCTTCCCATGCGGAATTTTCCTTCTCTCCACATAGAACCGCTTTTCTAAACTTTGCAAACACCATCCCCGAACTAATCGGCGTTGGCGGCGTTCCGCAAAAAACCGTTTGAGGATTTCCGCTGTCCGTCACCACGTATTTTAGTGCCGACTCCTGATCATCCTGGTACTCCTGCGCCTCATCGATCACCAGCAGGTCAAAACCTTCCCCAAGTCCTCCCTTGGACGTACGTGTACGAAACTCAACAATTCCATCTCCAACCTGGATATGCTCTTTTCCAAAAGCGCGATAAGTGGAACCAATATCCGCCCCCGCCTTTTCAAGAAGCTCGAGCAGCCTTTCCCATGCGCTGTGTGTCGTCGTAGTCCGGTGCGCCGTGTGCAAAATGCGTTCGCCATTTAAAAGCCCATACATTTCCCGGATTGCCACCACTTCATTCTTCCCATTCCGCCTGGGGATACTATATCCAAACTTCGTGTGCGTCCATAAGCCATCATTATTCTCGGCCAATAAATCGTAAACCAGCAACTTTTGCCAATCCTGAATAGCGCGCCCTGTCTTTTCATAAAGAGCTGCCGCTTCTGCCCCCATTGTATTAGAGTAAGGCAACACAACCGATTGAGTGGGTGTCTGACGACCTTTTCTGGTATCTGCCATACACTCCTCACTTTCCTTTTTTTATCAAATGCCTGAATCAACCTGCTCTGATCCACATATCGGCCTCCTTAAATTTTGTAAATAAAAAACACGATGCCTTTTTCGCATCGTGTTTTCTAAATGAAAGGTGTGATTTCCTTTATATCCTTTAAAAATGCCTTTGCCTTCTGCATCAGTGAATGATTACACAAATAATCAATGCCATCTGGCGTAATCTGGCAATCCTCCAGACAGCCAATCATCACCGTTTTCCCATAGGCCGTTGTCACACTCAAACCCTCGACAAAATGTTGTTCCATCATGTGACGCATGATATACGTCCAGTACCGTTCATTAATGTTGAACAGCTTCCCGTCGTATCTGATCATATCCGTGTCCACCGGTTCACCCGCTTTCAACTGAATATACAAATACGCCATAATCTTATAAACAATCACATAATAATCATCCTTGGCCATGGCGCACTCCTTATCTCCTAGTCATTTCTATGATATTTGCAATTATTGCATATATCAATATAACTGTTGTTCTTAAATATTCTGTCTGGTGCCGTTTCTTTTGGAGCCTCACCAATTACAACCATATGAATATCAAAACATGTATCTTTATCAATGGCCTCACCCATCAACGGACACATAACCGGATATTCAAAACTAATCATTTTTCATCACCTCCAGTGATTTCCTTACATTATCTGTAAACATCTCTTCTTGGAATGCTGTACGAATAGTATTTTTCTTGATATTAACATATGCTGCCCCATCATCACTGAAAAATCTTTCAAACTCTCCATCCCATACTTCTACGGAATACCTTGCGTTTTTAATATAATCAATTGCCATTGATTTTGTAATATTTCTGTTGGACGATTCGAAATGTTCTTTATCAATCTCCAATACGTTTGTGTCTGTTTCTCTTGCCGGTATTGTTATTGTCTTTGTATTTTTGATTTTTAGATATTTTTTAGTCTTATTTTTCT
>JAQWCN010000175.1 GCA_028705955.1 Eubacteriaceae bacterium | reverse complement strand
ATTTCCCTTCTGCTTGAAGCACTGCCACCGCGGACCTGGCACTGGCTTCCATCCCCGATGGGGGCAGGGTGTACACTGCGACCAAAAGCAGGTACCCGGTTGCAACCGCCGCGAGCAGAATGCCCAGGCCAGCTGCAACCGGACGGGTGACTGATTTAATTCTTTCCATGGTGTGCTTTCTGCTCCTTCTTTTCGTTTTCTGTCATCGCGCTTCCAACATCTCCCGGGCCTTTTGATATTTTTGAACCCGTCTGGCATCGTCAGGCCCCGGATTTTTAATCCGGCACAGCTGGGTGTTATGGGCCAGATCGGCCAGCTTCACGGTCACGGCCAGGGGATGATCCCGCATCGCCCGGATGTAATCAAAATAATCCACGGCATCGTCGTGGGTGAGGAGGACAACCGCCTCAACGATTTCGGCATCAATGCCGGCCTCCCGCAGATCCGCCGCCGTCACGTTGGAATCCTCTATGACATCGTGGAGAAGCGCCGCAATTTTGGCCTCCGGTGCATCACAGGCCGCCGCCACTGCCAGCGGATGGCCAATGTAATCCTGACCGGCTTTATCTTTTTGACCGGCGTGGGCTTTTCTGGCAATGGCCAGTGCCACAGCGTATTCCCGTTCAAATTTTTCTTTCGTCATCATCATCGTTTCCCCCGTTTCTCATAATCGTTTATCCTCTCCGGCGCCCCACACCCGGCCGGCTTCTGCCATCAAAAATACCCCAACCAGTCACCTGTGTCAGGGTATATGTAAAAACGTATTGGACGGCGGTGGCCTGAATAAAAGCCCCTGGGATCAGTTTTTTCCAGCCGGCATTTTTTACAGTACACCGCTCCCCTTTTTAATCCTGTCCTTTTTTAGCTTTAAGATAAGCCCGAAGTGCTTGAAAGCCTTTTGCAAGACCGAAACCAACGAGTAACAACAGTAGAATTCTAACTATTTCTGACATTTGTTTTTTGAAAGGCACCCTGCCGGGGCCCATCTTTCCTCCTTTTTTCCTTACTGCATAACGTAAGGATTATCTCAATATTTTGTTTATTATACCACGTTTTCATTAAAAGTATAGTTTTTCCTGCATATAAAAAACTCCGGCCAAAGCTGACCGGAGTTTTTACACATCTTTAGGTTTGAATGGAGATTGTTTTATGAACAAATGGTGAGTATAACGCTTTAGCCTTCGATGGCAATGCGTTTGCTTTCTTCTACTTCTTTTGCGTCTTTCTTGGGAATCGTCAGAGTCAGAATCCCGTCGTTCATCTTTGCGGAGATATCGTCTTTCTTGACTTCATCGCCAATGTAGAACTGACGTGAGCAATTGCCGTAATAACGTTCCTTGCGGATGAACTGCCCGTCTTTATCCTTTTCTTCTTTTTCGTTGCTGGTTGTTGCAGCGACTGTGAGCGTCCCATTTTCAAGTTTTACAGCGACGTCTTCTTTTTTATAGCCCGGCAAATCGATGGCCACTTCATAAGCCCCGTCTGTTTCTTTCACATCGGTTTTCATGACTGCGACATCGTGTTTTCCATCACGGCCGAAGAAATCACGGTCAAATGTTGGGCTTACCCAATTATCAAACAAGTTTTCTCCAAAAATACTCGGTAACATCATAATGCATTCCTCCTTACCGTTTTAATAGCGATAGTTAATTTTCAGCAGATTTTTTCTCTCAGGTTGTTTCCTTCCTGATCTCCTGTTGATGACACCATTATAGGCCGATTTGTTAGCACTGTCAAGAGTTGAGTGCTAATCCTTCAGCTTGTATTAAGACTTTGCTTGACGATTTATATTATCACTTATACATTTTTGTAGCTTCCGCTTATAAAAAAAGGACCGCCAGGGGTCCTGATTCCGCATTAATGCGCCATTGATTGAATAAAATTTTTAAATTGATACAGGGATTGTTTGCCATCCATGGTGCTGTACTGATTGTCATGTTTAAAGGTATCCCCGACGAATTCAAATTTGTAGGCGCTTCCGTCATTCATGACAAAAGTGAGCGTGAATGAATCCCCGGACGGGTTGCTGGTGCTGTCCTTGAGTGTGATTTTTGTCAGTGCGTCGTACACGGTCTGGATATCCTCCTGACTCGTCACGCTGGTATCGACATCCTGACTCCCGGACAGTTTGACTTCGACCCGCTGGGCTCCCGAACTGCCATAGGTGTTTTTAAATTCGTCAAAACTTTTGTCTCCAAAGACCGGCGTTTTTTCTGAACTGGCCGTCACTTCTGCTGTGGGCGACGGAGAAGGCAACGGCGTGGCTTCGGGTTGTTTAATTTGACTGGCGCACCCGGCGCACGTCACAACGGCACACACCATGATTGCAAAACCTAACCATCTCTTTTTCATACGTTCCTCCTTGTTTTTCTCTTTTATGGTACCGGCTGACTGTTTTTTTGTCAATATGATTAAGGGATTTTATAGGCGAAAAGGATACACTTACAGCATATCCTTATTGTGGATCACTCATTATATAATGAAAGGAATTAATTATGACCCAAATTTTTGCGGGGATTGCCCTCGCTGTTTTGTATATCGCGCCGGAAATGATCGTCAATTATCATCCGCCTCTGGACGAGGCCATTCCGGATACGCCGGGAGTCCTCACTTTTTTTGAGCGTTTCTTTGAAATTGCCCTGTTTATTTTTGTATTTTTTAACATTCCCATTTTTAATCACTTTGCCATGTCCAAAGCGGTTTTAATTCCCTGTACCCTGTTGTTCTTTTTAGCCTCAGGGCTTTATCTGGGGCTCTTTGCCCATTATCTGTCCGGAGGGCGGCAGCGGGCGAATCTGTTTCCCCGGTGGCCTTTCCCTGGATGTTTTGCCATTGCCCCGGTGATCATGATTGCGTGTCTTGGGGTCAACGCCCAGAATTTTCTGCTGGTTTTTGTCGATCTGGTTTTCGGGTTCTTTCATATCTTTAAGGCCCTGCGGATTTCGCACATTATCCACCGGGATTCTGGCGTTTCTCTTGCAGATGCCGGGGTTTTAGAGTATAATGAACAAAAATCCAATAATGAGAATGGGGAAAAGTCCATTCCACCGAAGGAGGAAATTATTATGAAAAAATATGAATGTGATATTTGCGGCTATGTCTACGATCCTGCCAAGGGAGATCCGGATAACGGCATCGCTGCCGGAACTGCTTTTGAAGATCTGCCAGCCGATTGGGAATGCCCGGATTGCGGCGTCGGCAAAGATGATTTTTCACCGGTAGCGTAAGGAGACCGAATGGCGGTAAAAGCAAAAGAAACCGTACATAACAATCAGTTTTCCACCGCGGTCAGTTTAAGCATGGCGGGGGCCATTATCGTATTTGTTATCCTTTATGAATTTGTCGTCCGCAGCCAGACCGATCCGGTTATCCAGTCGATGTTCAGCTTTTTTTCGATGATCATCATGCTGGTTGCCCTGGCTTTGATGATCCGGTACATGTCGACCATTTACAATTTGCTGCTGACCCACGCCCGTCTTGAGGTTGAACGAAAAGTCCTTTTCTTTCATCACATTGCGGCGGAAATTTCCGTTGACAGCATGATGGGCATTTGGCCAAAGGCTGATTTTGACAAAATGGATCAGGTCACGGGCAAGAAACATCACTTTACGGTATCCCGTTCTGATCTGGACAGTTATAAAATTTACGTCATCCTTTATAAAGAGGATGATAAAATCAATTATGCGGAACTCCAGTGCTCTAAAAAAATGCAC
>JAQWCN010000174.1 GCA_028705955.1 Eubacteriaceae bacterium | reverse complement strand
TCGCAGAACACAAGGACTCCAGCTGGACCTTCGTGAAGGGGTCCATTGCGAATCGGGCCCTGGTGGATGATCTCTTCGACACCCATCACCCCGATATCGTCGTCAATCTGGCTGCCCAGGCCGGGGTGCGGTATTCCATTACCAACCCGGATGTGTATATTGAGAGCAACCTCATTGGTTTCTATAATATCCTGGAGGCCTGTCGGCATTCCTACGATGGTGGGGCCAAGGGCGTGGAGCATCTGGTGTACGCCTCGTCTTCGTCGGTTTATGGTGCCAATAAGAAGGTGCCCTATTCCACGGAGGACAAGGTGGATAATCCCATCTCTTTGTATGCGGCGACGAAGAAGTCCAATGAGCTCATGGCCCATGCCTATAGCAAGCTTTACAATATCCCTTCCACGGGGCTGCGGTTCTTCACCGTCTATGGTCCGGCGGGGCGTCCGGACATGGCCTACTTCGGGTTCACCAATAAGCTCCTCGCCGGGGAGACCATTGAGATTTTCAATTATGGGAATTGCAAGCGGGATTTCACCTTTGTGGATGATATCGTGGAAGGGGTGAAGCGGGTGATGCAGTCCCCGCCGGCCAAGGAAACCGGGGAGGATGGACTACCCATCCCGCCCTATGCCGTCTACAATATCGGGAATAATCAACCCGTGAATCTCCTGGATTTTGTAGATATCCTTCAGCAGGAGCTCATCCGGGCGGAGGTATTGCCCGCAGATTATGATTTTGAGGGACACAAGAGGCTTGTGGCCATGCAGCCCGGGGATGTCCCCATCACCTATGCGGCTACCAGCGCTCTGGAGCGGGATTTTGGGTTTAAGCCCAGTACGTCTCTCCGGGAGGGGCTGCGGGACTTTGCTCAGTGGTACAAAGAATTTTATAAAATTTGAAAATGGACCAGGAAATCGTGACGTTGATTTCCTGGTCCATTATTTTTTAATCCCGCTGGAATAAATCCCGGGTGTAGACTTTGTCCTGGACATCGTCCAGCATGGTGTCGTAGCGGTTGGCGATGATGCTGTGGCTCTGGGTCTTGAAGGTGGTGAGGTCGTTGACGATCTTGCTGCCGAAGAAGGTGGAGCCGTCGGCGAGGGTGGGTTCGTAGATGATGACGGTGGCGCCCTTGGCCTTGATGCGCTTCATGACGCCCTGGATGCTGCTCTGGCGGAAGTTGTCGGAACCAACTTTCATGGTGAGGCGATAGACGCCGACGACGACTTCCTTTTCCATGGTGGTGGACCATTCGCTATTGTCACTGTAGGCACCGGCGATCTCCAGGACGCGATTGGCAATGAAGTCCTTGCGGGTGCGGTTGCTTTCGACGATGGCGCTCATCATGCTTTGGGGGACGTCGTCGTAGTTGGCCAGGAGCTGTTTGGTGTCCTTGGGAAGACAGTAGCCGCCGTAGCCGAAGGAGGGGTTGTTGTAGTGGCTGCCGATGCGAGGATCCAGACAGACGCCGTCGATGATGTCCTGGGTGTTCAGGTCCTTCATCTCGGCGTAGGTGTCCAGCTCGTTGAAATAGGATACCCGAAGGGCGAGGTAGGTGTTGGCGAAGAGCTTGACAGCTTCGGCTTCGGTAAAGCCCATGAAGAGGGTGTCAATCTCTCCCTTGATGGCACCACCCTGGAGGAGGGCGGCGAAGGTGTGGGCGGCTTCGTTCAGGGGTGCATTCTCAGAATCGGTGGAGACGATGATGCGGCTGGGGTAGAGATTATCGTACAGGGCCTTGGATTCCCGGAGGAATTCGGGGCTGAAGAGGATGTTCTCGCTGTGGTACTTCTCCCGGATGGCCTGGGTGTAGCCCACGGGGATGGTGGATTTAATGACCATGATGGCCTGGGGATTGACCTTGAGCACCAGCTCGATGACGGCTTCCACGGCGGAGGTGTCGAAGTAGTTCTTATGGCTGTCGTAGTTGGTGGGGGCGGCGATGACGACGAAATCGGCATCCTTGTAGGCGGCTTCGCCGTCCAGGGTGGCGGTGAGGTCCAGGTCCTTTTCGGCCAGATATTTTTCGATATAGTCGTCCTGAATGGGCGATTTTTTTTGATTGATGAGTTCGACCTTTTCCGGGACGATGTCCACGGCGGTGACGTGGTTGTGCTGGGATAGGAGTATGGCGATGGAGAGGCCCACGTAGCCGGTGCCTGCCACGGCGATCTTGTGAGGTGTGGGGGCTGAGGCGGGGGCGTCAGCTCTCACGCTGATAAAGAGGCTGGCGGGATCAAAATCCAGGGCTTCGCCCAGGCGTTCGAGTTGGGGGATGGAGGGCATGAAGTCCTGTTGTTCAATCCGGGAGATGAGCGCCCGGTTGATCCCTGTGGCGTCTGCCAGGTCCTTTTGGGTGAGTCCCTGTGCCTTGCGGGTCTGGGTGAGGGTGGTCGCAAGTAATGCTTCTGAGAATTCTTTCATTGGTTCTTTTCCTCCTAAATGTTAATTAAAATAACAATGTGATGCGTTGATACGGGTGTTATTATAACGTTTTTGGCAAATATTTGCAATGGGGTTTGGAGTGGATTTGGGAACTTGTGGGAGAATGGGAAAATATGTTAATTTGAGTAACATAATAGGGACTGGGGAGAGTATGTATATTCCGGCTACAGAGTCCCACTTGCACGGCCAGTCTCACGGAGGATGTGATCCATTCCGCCAGGGGTGCACAAATCGACCGGGCAATGCAGGGCATCCTCGGCTTGTCGATTTGGGCGTTATTCCGGACATTGCTTTTTGCCGCGAGAACATACACTTTATTTTGGTCTATAATAGCGAAAAACAAAAGACAATGGCACAATCTGAAAGCAGGGAAAGAATCAGCGCATCCCTTTATCAACGGGCTCAGTCTGAAATGTGTTTATTTAAAGTAAATTCTCTTGAGGGATTTATTTTGAAAAAAGCATATACTTATGCGAAAACATACTTTGAGAAAAATTGTGATGAAATATTGGGTTGCGAAGGTTGTGCACTATCATAGCAGTATTTTGGGTTGTACTGGAGTCGTAGCGGTGGGCAATGATGCTACCGCTTCTTTTTTTGAATTCTTCCAAATTGATGACATGCTATCCTTAAGCTTTAGATGATACCATATTCCTTCAAACACAAGACGAAAGGCGAGAATAGGAATGATGGAAAGAACACAGCACATGGAATACACGCAAAAGGGGTTGGACACGCCAGAGGTTGAGCGGCTAAAGGCAGAGGGGAAGACGAATGTCCAGCCGGAATCGAAGACAAAATCAGTGTCTCAGATTATTCGGGATAATACCTGCACCCTTTTTAACCTATTGAACGTGATTCTGGCGATAATGGTCATTAGTGTGGGGTCTTACAAAAATGCCCTTTTCATCAATATAATTGTAATGAATACCGTGATCGGTATTGTCCAGGAAATTCGTGCCAAGAGAACCGTCGATAAAATCTCTCTGTTATCGGAGCCTAAGGCCCATGTAATCCGGTGTGGTCATCCTGAAACCATTGCGTTGGAGGAAATCGTCCTGGGTGATTTGGTGGAGCTTAAGGCAGGGAACCAGATTCCAGCGGATGCTATTCTGGTGAGCGGTGAAATGGAAGTGGATGAATCATTGCTGACGGGTGAGGCGGATGCCATTATGAAGAAATCCGGGGATACCGTGCTTTCTGGCAGCTTTGTGGTGTCGGGGACGGCACGGGTCCAGGTGATTCGGGTGGGGAAGGATAACTATGCCACCAAATTGGCGGAGG
>JAQWCN010000173.1 GCA_028705955.1 Eubacteriaceae bacterium | reverse complement strand
GAAAAGGCAGCGGACACCACACCCCCGACAACGAATTCAACCCCGTCGACAACAGCGGCAACGCCCCAAACCACAGCGGATCAAAACCTGGCGACGGAAACGCCCCGAACGCGTCTTGATCAAAACACAGTGATCCAAAAAGTGACAGAGAGTGTCAAAGAAACGCCGGTTTTAAGTTTCCTGGGAGGATTATCTTTGGGAACATCGACGGAAGGCAGTCTTGCCGTCAGCAATGTTAAAGAATATTATACGGGAAGCCAGGTTTACAGCATGACCGTTAAGGCGCAAGGAGGACTCACCTTTGCCCAGAATCTGGATCCAAACAGTTTTGTCATGCAAAAGGGTTTTAGTCAATTAACGATTCAGGATATCACCCGGGTCAGCGATACCGAAGTGACCCTTAAAGTGTCAGGCAGCATTATCAATGGAGCCCAGACCGAAAATGGCCAGTATGTTTCCTACGATAACGGAACCCTTCTTGTCAAAAACAATCAGCTTAGTGGCACTGCAGGGGACAAAACAGTTACCGTACCGGTGAGCACCCCAAAAGCCGTTTTGCAGAATGTCAAAGCAGATGGGGAAGCAAAACCCGTTGATAACACCGGGAATACGGTCAATAATATTTTCGGCGACACCAAAAAAATTTCCGAAACCATTGTATTTGAAAATGCGGAAAAGGCAGATTACTGGTTTTGTGTACTCAATGGAAAAGGAAAAGATGATTGCGGTAATCTGGAACTGGGCGGGGCTTTTGCCGGTGCAGTAAACCAGGAAGTCACCGTTAATCAAGATAAGAAGAATGAAATGAACTTTAGCTTTGATATTCCCAAGGATATGATGAATACAACGGGGACCGTAAAGCTGAAAGCAGAAAACAATCGATTCAATCAAAATTATGATTTTACATTTAATATCAATTCACTGAGTCTGGCGAACACCATAACCTACAAAGAAAACAGTAAAAACAAGAATATCCTCGATTACACCGCTGTTTTTACATTAACAGGAGGGAACTTTGCCCAGGAAATTACGGCAAAGGATATTACTTTTAATGATGATTTCTTTGCAACAGTCACCAGTGTTCAGACAGATAAAGCCAAAAACACCGTAACGGTTCACTTTCAAAAAGGGAAAGAGTTGGAGAACGCTTCAATGTATGGGCAATTCACCATTAATTCCAAAGGGTATAGAATCAATTATAATACCGATAGCAAAACGTTAGTACCGAGAGGTTTTGGTGGAACATTAAGTTGTGAACTTATAGATCCTTATGGTTCACATTTAAAATATGAGGAGGATCCAAAATCTTCTGACTCAGAATGGCAGTGGTCTGGTTTAAAAGATGGATCTTCAAGATTCAATACGTTTAAGAAAGGGGCAACGGCTTTGGCCAATGGCTTGGCTGATATCTTAAAGGAATTCCTGAAAGGTGGTGGGAATAATGCTTTGTTGAATGCCGCTAATGCAACATTAGTTGGTGCTGGCGTTAAAGCTGCCGTGGCGATTTTGGATTCGATTTTCAATTTTAGTCAAACGAAAGCAGGTCCACCGGCGTTAACCAATGAAAAATTATTGGAAAAAGTTAATGATAGTATTAATGAGTCAACGCTTTTTATTAAAGAACAATTTGACAAACAAAATTGCTACAATAATTTGGTGCAGCTTAGCAGCAAATCAACCGTTTTTACGGACACTTTTTATACCCGTATCGCTGATGCAGCCAATGTCAGCCCGACCTTTAAAGAATATTGCCAGCTGGTCAGCGACTCGGAAACCAGTGCAAAGAACTATTATTCCAGCGATATAAAAACAGAAACAAAACTCAAAGAGATGAATACAGCTTACAGAAAATTGTTTACCTCTGACGCAACGCTGGCCATGGATAAAGTGTATGCGGCTAATTCGGTTGAAGAGATGAGAAATATCATTCCATCTGTGGCCGCTGCAAACTCCAACGTGCAAAACTATGACTTATTGGTACAGTACGATCAGGTCAGAAGGATTCTTTTACCGGCGAATCAATATGAAAGTTCAGATAAGAAGGATGTTCTCACCAGCGATGTTGGCATCGAAAATGTAGATGTCTTTACCAGTTATAAAAACTATATGTCTGTGGCTTGTAATTACAATTCTCAAACCTGGGTTAAAAGAGCACGTTTTAATCAGGAAATACATGATTACTACAAGTATTTAAATTCAATATTTGTATCGGCCATTCAATATGATAATATGAATTTGTACAGTGCAGATGCACTGTTAACAGAAGTGATTAATCAGGATGACCGGTATCTGAATGACCCACAGCATCAATTGAATGAAACACAAAGAAACAATTTGATAAAAGAACGGTCTGATTCCATCGGGCTTCGGTCAGTGGTGGAATCCAGTATTCGTGAGAATACCGGTTATTTGAATAAACTCAATGCCTTTGGTAATGCTTTTGACACAGCCTATAATAAGGCAACAGCAGATTTAGAAACAGAAAAAGCCCAGAATTATATTGAATGCTACAGAGGGAAAAATCAGTATTATCGTGTATCGATTAAAGGGGTCAATGATTATTTTAACAGTGGTGTTCGAAATTCACAGGATGTTAAAAGTTATCTGAATGATGTAAAAGAGATGCGTGGAGGATATCTTTCAGGTAAAAGTAATGATATTGTACCATATATAAAGAATCAGGATGACTCGAATTCCAACAAATTTTGGAAGTTTCCATCCCAAACGAGTGCAGTTCTTGATTCAGAATATTTAGCAGGATACAAAAAAGCGGACTTCCAAGCGCTCAGCAACGACGAATATAACCAATTACATTCCTATGCAAAGATTCAAGGGAAAACAGCCTGGGCAGATTTGCAGGAAGCAGCTTTAGCCTACGTGGGAAAAGATAAATCTTCTGATGAAATCAAAGATATTCAAGACCATGTGATCGGTGTTTTGGCTGGTACGCAAAGCTCAAACTGGGATTATTGGAAAAATGCTACGGCTTCCGGCGGGAAAGAAAAAGAATATGACACCGTTAAACTGACGGTAAAAGGAAAATTTGTCACAAAGACATCGCCGGACAATGTGACAGAGATCATGACGCTGGATGCACGGTGGAGAAATGAAGATCATATTTTGAACACTGATGCGGCACATGTAAAGGATGGTGTCATTTCATTTACAACAAGCGATAAAGGAAAAGACAACTATCTAAATTTTGAAAATTTCTGTAATGACACGGCAAAATATAATGATCAAACGATGATTGTGTTTCAAGCAAATTGATCGCAGTTTCAAAACAACAGGGAAACCAAAATGAATAGAGCGTTGTACGAAGCAGAGCATTGCCCCAATGGCGATGCTCTGTTTCCAGTAGAAAAAACGGAAACAGATCGGGAACATCCATGATTTTTCTAATTTTTTGTTGGACATTTGTTGACATAAAAAAAGTATAATACAGATAACAGTTAAGCAAAGATCGAAAAAATGGGAAGGAAAACGTGTCTATGGTTGAAAAAAGGAGACGGGTGTAAACGTTATTGCACTGGACTTAGAGAATAATAAAAAAAGAGGGGACTAAAATGAAAAAACTTTATCAAAAAATAGCGTCACTATTAGTTATTGTCATGTTATTTATGAACCTGTCACCGACATTAATGCTTGCGGCGGAATCCACAGCCGGTGCATCCCCCCAAACGACGGTGTCCGATTCCAGTGACACAACGGCAAAACTGTCATCGTCGTGTCAATTGACGGCAAAAGACGGCG